>JAAOIL010000023.1 GCA_015163825.1 Alphaproteobacteria bacterium
GATAAAGTGGCTAGGTTATCGTCTGTCCGCCATCAATAACCAACTGCTGCCCATTCGTGTAAGCCCCCGCCTCGCTTGCTAAAAAGACTGCCGCGCCCGCAATCTCATCGGGCTGACCGATACGGCGCAAAGGCGTGGTGCGGGTGGATTGCTCTAATATATCAGGATTATCCCACAAGGCTTTAGCAAAATATGTTTGTATGAGACCCGGCGCTATGGCATTGGCACGGATATTATATTCGCCATGCTCCACTGCTAAATTGCGAACCAGTTGGAAATCTGCCGCCTTAGAGATAGAATAAGTGCCCAACATCGCCGAACCCTTCAAACCACCGATGGAAGAAATAACGATGATAACCCCATCCTTGCGCGTGCGCATTTCTGGCAAAACCATATTGCTTAACCAGTGATTGGATTTTACATTACTATTCATTATTTTATCAAACGCATCATCGGGGCAATCCATAGACGAACCAAAATAAGGATTAACCGCCGCATTGCATACCAAAATATCTATCTTGCCAAAGTGTTGGCGTGAAGTATCTACCAAATTTTGCAGCTGAGCCTTGTCGCCTATATTGCACGGCACGGTGAGAGCACGACCCGCATAAGTCGCATTGATGTCGTCCGTCACCTTATCACAAGCATCCGCCTTGCGACTGGAAATAACAACATTCGCCCCATGCTCTGCCATGCGCCGTGCTATCGCCTCGCCTATGCCACGAGACGCGCCCGTGATAACCGCCGTCTTGCCATTCAAATCAAATAAAGTCATATCGTCCTCCCTAGAATTGTGATGCCCCTATATAAACACTTGACGCACCAACACGCAACAGGCAGTTTCGCCTCCATGAAAGATATTGAAGGATTAAGGGAAATCGCCAATCGCTATGATGTGCTCATCTGTGATATTTGGGGGGTGCTGCATAATGGCAAAACACCCTATGAAGGTGCTGATGAGGCGCTGATTTCCTTTCGGGCTGGTGGCGGAAAAGTCGTGCTGTTATCCAATGCGCCCCGCCCCAGCGATAGCGTCTATGAACGGCTGGAAAATATAGGCGTGAAAAAAAATATCTGCGATGCGATTGTGACATCGGGAGATCTGGCACGAGCCATAGCAGAAGATTATAGTGCGGCGGGTAAGGTGGGGTGTCATATTGGTCCCGCTAAAGACGCGCCTTTGCTGGCGGGGATTGGAGCGGAGTTTACCGATAGCCTTGCCCGTGCCGATTATATTCTGCTGTCAGGATTATACGATGACACGACAGAAACCCCCAGCGATTATGAAGAGTTTATAGCGGAAGCATTAGCGTGTGGGGGCAAACACGGACTGCCTATGCTATGCGCGAACCCCGATAGGCAAGTGCAATTCGGCGAGAAAATAATCTATTGTGCCGGCGCGGTTGCTGAACGCTATGAACAAAGGGGCGGCGAAGTTGTGTGGATAGGCAAGCCCTATTCTGCCGTCTATGACTATGTCAAAATACGCATAAAAGAATTGGGGAGAGCGAAAGAGGGAGCGGGAGCGCAAGAGGGAGCGGGAGCGCAAGAAGGAGCGGGAGCGCAAGAAGGTGAGCCACGCTTGCTCGCCATTGGGGACGGCGCGAAAACCGATATTATCGGGGCGGCAAACGCCCGCCTTGACGCTTTATTTATTAGCGGGGGACTAGCCGCTATCGGCGGTGATGATTTGGAAATAAAAAGTGCGACACTACTCGCCAGTGAAAATACCCACGCCGCATGGGTCATGCAACATCTTGTCTGGTGAAGGTAAAACCCCTAAAGAGAATAATCATGAGTGCCACATTATATACAAGCCTTGAGGGGCTGCCGCCGCAGATAAAAAAATCTGTTCTGGTGATAGGCAATTTTGATGGCGTCCATATCGGACACCAACAAGTGATTGCCGATGCCCGTGCCATTGCCGAAAATTCTGGAGAGAATGTGGCGCTCGGGGTGATGATGTTTGACCCGCACCCGCGCCGTTATTTTGCCCCCGACACACCCGCCTTTCGCCTAACCAAAATTGAAACACGACAAAGATTGCTGGGGGCACTTGGCGTCGATTTTATTCTGGCATTACCTTTTGATGAGGCTTTGGCTTCGTGTCCGGCAGAGGATTTTATCAGTGATATGCTTTGCCAGAAACTGGCTATTCGGGCGGTGGCTGTCGGGCAGGATTTCCGCTTCGGACATAAGCGAAAAGGCACGACCGATATGCTGACACAATTTGCCGCTATTCACGGGTTTCGGGTCGCTATAACAGAAGCGGTTATGCAAAATAATGAGGGGGAAGAGGGTGAGCCCTATTCGTCTTCGGCTATTCGCCAGCATTTGCAAGACGGCAAACCCGATGCCGCCGCCGCTTTATTGGGGCGAGGCTGGGCGATAGAAGGCGTTATTGAGACAGGCGATAAACGAGGGCGCACCATCGGCTTCGCCACAATTAATATGGCGCTGGCAGATTATCTGCATCCGCAATTCGGGGTCTATGCGGTGCGGGCGCATTTGCTTGATGGGGCGCATAAAGGGCAGTCTTTTATGGGCGTTGCTAATCTGGGAATGCGACCGACATTTGATACCCCCGCCCCACGCCTTGAAAGTCATCTATTCAACTTTGATGACGATATATATGGCGACACCGCCTCTGTGGAACTGCTGCATTTTATGCGTGCCGAACAAAAATTTGCCTCGCTAGACGCGCTGCAAACGCAAATCGCCAAAGATGCGGCAAGTGCCCGCAATTATTTCGCTGGCATATAAATCTCTATACATAAGAGGCGGGGCTTGTTAAAACGCCTGACATGGATAGCACTGAAAATAGCGAGCAAAATGAGCCGCGCGATTATCGCGATACGTTGCAATTGCCACAGACCGACTTTCCTATGAAAGCTGGGCTGCCTAAACGCGAACCCGATATTCTAAACCACTGGCAAAAAATAGATTTATATAAACGCCTGCGCGCGCAAGCTGAAACGCGCGAGCCTTTTATTCTGCATGACGGACCGCCTTATGCCAATGGCGATATTCATATCGGGCACGCGCTCAATAAAATACTGAAAGATATGGTCGTGAAATCACACCAGATGATGGGATATAATGCCGCTTATATTCCGGGCTGGGATTGTCATGGGCTTCCCATTGAGTGGAAAATAGAAGAACAATATCGCCAACAAGGAAAAGATAAAGATGAAGTGCCACGCAAAGAGTTTCGCGATGAATGTCGCCGCTTCGCCGAAAAATGGATTGGCGTGCAAAGTCAGCAGTTTCAAAGATTGGGGATTATTGGCGACTGGGATAATTATTACAGCACAATGCATTACGAAGCCGAAGCCGCTATCGTAAAAGAGTTTCAACATTTTGTTATGGATGGCAGTCTTTATCGGGGCTCTAAACCTGTGTTGTGGTCGGTGGTGGAAAAAACAGCACTGGCAGAAGCCGAAGTGGAATATGAAGATTATGAATCGCGCACTTTGTTTGTGAAATTCCCCATAAAAGAGTGTTCTGATAATAATTTGAAGGGTGCTTTTGCGGTTATATGGACGACCACGCCTTGGACGCTGCCTGCCAATCGGGCTATCGCCTTTTCGCCGAACTTATCTTATGGGGTTTATGAGATTAAAGGCGAGCGTTTGATATTATGTGATGCCCTCGCCCCCCGCCTTTTGGAGATTGTACAAAAGCAACACGAAGAAGAGAAAATCACTTGTGAAAAAATAAGTGATGTGGCGGGTGATGTGTTGGCGCAAACTATTTGCCACCACCCTTTATATAAGCATGGCTTAAGTAAAAATGGTTATGATTTTGCTGTGCCGATTTTGGCGGCGGATTTTGTCACCGATGAAACGGGCACAGGCTTGGTGCATATAGCACCGGGGCATGGGCAAGATGATTTTGAGCTGGGGCTGCAGAACAATATAGATATTCCCTTCACCATTGATGAGGCGGGGCGTTATTTGCCGCATGTGCCTTTGTTTGCGGGTGAGACAATCTATAATGATAAAGGCAAAGGCGGCACTGCCAATGCGGCTGTCATTGAGGCATTGAAAGATGTGCGCGCTGTGTTGGCGCAAGGCAAATTGCGCCATCAATATCCGCATTCGTGGCGCTCTAAA
>JAAOIL010000024.1 GCA_015163825.1 Alphaproteobacteria bacterium
CCTCGTGCTTGTTGCGGCAATTGTGCTAGGCGTTGTAATAGGCCATCTGTGCCTTCCGCCCCCTCCACCGCTATAATGCGCTTGCGACAAACAACCACGGCTTGCCCTATATCCAAATCACCAATCGCTAATGCCGCCGCCATCGCTATTGTCGCATCTTGCATTTGTGCCTCGTCCGGATGATGCGCCCCCTGCACCCCCGCCCCTGCCAGCAAAGGCTTCAATAAAGTTAAAGGGTCGGCTATCGTGAAACCTTGTTCTTCAAAATAACGCAACAATAATCGCAACACGGCATCATCACCACTTGCGCCCGATTTCAGCCATTCTTCCAAAACCCACAGACCACCCTCATCTGGTGTGACCGCCTCAAAATTAGGATGGGTTAAGCCGCCTAGAAAAAATATCTCTTGGCAGTTTGCTTCTCGCAAAAGCGTAGCGGCTTTCTTTAAGACACCAACCCCAATCCAAATACAATTATAATCATTAAGGCTGGTATCTGCCGCCCCCTCAATAGCGAGTATCACAAAATCACGATTCTGCGCCTTTAAGTCACGCGCCAATTGCAGTGGCAGATGCCCACCACCCGCAATCAAACCTAAAGGGTTCGCCGTCATAAGATTATCCCCGCACTTCGGGGGCGATAAACCCCCGCTCCCCATCTGCGAGGATAAAGTCAATCAAATGTTTTGCTTCTGTGCCTTTGAATTTATTTGCCGCCGCCTCTACACGAGACGAAATATCATCCTGTGTCGCGAAAAATATATCTGCCAGAACTTCTTTTAATTCCACCATTACCTCACGGCTGAATCCTCGTCGCCGCAAACCTACGAGATTTAAGCCCTCTAGTGCTGCACGATTACCCGTTGCCAAGCCATAAGGGATGAGATCTTTATGGACACCCGTCATACCGCCAACCATTGCATGCGCCCCGACACGACAAAATTGCTGCACTGCTGTCAGTCCCCCTAATATCGCAAAATCATCAATCAAGACATGACCCGCCAATGTCGCATTTGATGCCAAAATAACATCATTGCCAACACGGCAATCATGCCCAACATGGCTGCCATTCATAAACAAACAATCATCACCAATACGTGTGACGCCTCCCCCACCTTTCGTGCCACGGTTGATTGTAACTTGCTCTCTTATGCGATTTCTAGCGCCAATCTCTAATGTCGTCTCTTCCCCCGCATATTTTAAGTCTTGCGGCGCATGACCGACAGAAGCGAAAGGGAAAATATGCGTCCCCTCACCAATGCTGGTGTTGCCCGTAATGGATACATGATTTTCAAGCACGACATTATCTGCCAGTTTAACCTTGCCACTAATATAGGAAAAAGCCCCGATAGCCACATTTGCGCCTATCTCTACTTGGCTGTCAATCAGTGCTGATGGGTGGATTAAATCGCTCATACCCTATGAAATACCCCACTATCTGCCTGTTTCCAAGTAAAGCTTTATAACGAATTATTACCTATCTAATTGTCGAATGGCATCCGCTATTCTCGCAAGCATATCTTTCCTGCGCACGGCGCAGAAAAATAGTGTTTGTGGTGTGTATCATCAAGACCGAGAATGGATAGAGAACTATTTCTTTTCCTTAGCGTGTTTGCGGAGGCGTTTTAGGAATGCCATATCTTTATAAAATTCGGTGTATGGTTGGGCGGGATAGCCAGCGATTTTAGAGCCTTCGGGAATATCTGCCGTGATACCCGTCCTCGCCGATGCCATAGTGAAGGAGCCGATATTTACGTGTCCGCTTGTTGCGGATTGCCCCCCCATTTGCACATAATCCCCCATTGTTGTGCTGCCAGATATACCGACCTGTCCTGCCATAAAGCAATGCCGCCCGATGATGCAATTATGCCCGACTTGCACTTGATTATCTATTTTTGTGCCTTCCCCGATGATGGTATCTGCGAATGTGCCTCTGTCGATTGTTGAAGACGCCCCGATTTCTACATGGGATTGCAACACGACCCGCCCGATTTGTGGAATCTTGATATGTTGTGCGGCGGGGGCAAAGCCGAATCCATCTGCCCCGATAACGGCGCCAGAGTGTAAAATAACATTATCACCGATAAGGGCGTAGCCAATGACGACATGGGGGGCGATTGTACACTCCCGCCCGATTGTGACGCCATGCCCGATAACGCAATATGCCCCAATGACCGAGCCCCGCCCGATTTCTACGTGTGGCCCGATGATAGCGCCAATACCGACTTCTACATCATCTTCTAATATCGCTGTCGGGTGGATTTGATGCCCTTCTTGCAATTGCCCTGGTGTCGGGCGCGACAATGCCGCTTGCGGATAAAGCAATTGCGTAATCTGTGCCATTGCGCCGTAAGGATCTTCGCACACAATATAGGCGATATCAGGCGGACACATATCTTTGTGTTCTTCTTTTAACAATACCGCACTGGCTTTGCTCTTTTCCAACACGGGTAGATATCGCTTTTGATTAAAAAAACTTAATGCCCCGCGTGTGGCATATTCCAATGGCGCGACATCTGTTATGGCGATGTCGCACGATGCCACGCCTTTCACAACCACCGCCAAGCCTTCTAATGTAAAGGCGTCGGTAGACTTTGTGAAAAAGCGTGGGTCAGCCATTTATTTTTCTTTCGTGATTGGTGTCACCTTAATGCGGGGGAGTTCTTTATTCACATAGGCGACCACCTCTTTCGTGACATCAAGGGAGGGGCTTGTGAAATAAAGCGATTCTCTACGCAAGACGAGGTCTGCTTGGCGTTTCTTGGCAACTTTATCTAGCCCTTTTTCTGCCACTTCCAATAATTTGCGCTGGGCTTCTGTGACACCAGCACGAATGGAATCGACTTCGGCAGTCATTTTGCGTTCATCGCGGCGTTGTTCTATTTGCAACTCCTCCACACGGCTTTGCAGAACATCGGGGGCAATCAAGGTGCGTTGCTCCGATAGTTTTTCTGCCTTGCCTTTATATTTTTCCTGCAAAGATTTTATTTCGTCTTGGAAATTGCTTTGCATTTTCTGGGCTTGTTCCCCAATGGATTTTCCCGCTTTGCTTTCTACGAGAATGCGATTGACATCAAACACCAAGATTTTTAAGTCTTCTGCTTGTGCGACGCCGACACTGCCTATACTACCAATGCTGGCAATAAAAGCGGCGAGTAATGTGATACGAATAAAAGTCATGAATATATCTCCTTCAAAGATGGTTGGTTAGAAACTTGTGCCTACAGAAAAGCGGAAAAATTTGTCTTCGTCATAGTCTTCGGTTTTGATGGGTCGTGCGAAATCCATGCGAATGGGACCAAATGGCGAGCGCCACGAAATGCTTAACCCGTAAGTGGCACGGAATGAAAAATCATCACGAATCAAGTTGCGCACATCGCGATTGGTGTATGGCGGGGCATAGTTTTCTGTATCAATATCCCCGACAAAACCGAAATCGCTGAATATGTTGGTGCGAATGCCCAGCTCGCGTGGCAAGCCGAGCGGTAGTGAAATTTCCAGCGAACCAATAGCATATCTTTTCGCCCCTATCGCGCGGGTATAATTTGACCCAACAAGGCGTGGTCCGACACCGCCGCTATCAAAGCCGCGAAAGTTTGTGCCACCTTGAAAGTAAGTATCCCCGACCCTTATGATTTCACCATCTTTATACGATTCAATATAGCCGCCCGCGAGGCGTCCATGCAAAACCCAGCCTTCAGCAATTTCGTGATAGGCGTTGGCGTTAATGGTGTTGCTGAGATAATAAAAATCGCCCAAGGGGGTGGCAATGGTTTGCCCGAACCCTAAATTCCAGCCTTCGGTTGGGATGATGAAATCATTGCGTTTGTCAATGGAATAATAATAGCCAATCTCGTGCTTGGGCAATTTATAACCGCTATATCGTGCGCCACGTGAGACGTAATCGCCGACATCAACTTGCGAGAAGTTTGTAAAAATGCGGAAGCGGCTGTCTTGTGATAGCGGGAATGATAATGATAACCCTGCCCCTGTGCTATCGCTACGAAAATCACTATTGCGATAACGTTTGGAGGTGCGAAACGTTTCCACCCCTGCTGCCAAGTCGCGCCCCAGAAAATAGGGTTCTGTAAAACGAGCCACATAGGTTTGGTTATATTTACTGACCGAAGCATTGAGTTGCACCCGATAACCACGCCCTAAAAAATTACGCTCGCGCAAGCCGACTTGGAAAGAGAAATCACTAGCGGAGGAAAAACCTACACCCAAATTAAGTTCCCCTGTTGATTTTTCACGCACATCAACATCAATGACGGTTTGGTCTTCAGTGCTGCCCGGGTGTTCGCTAACTTCCACACTTTCAAAATAATCTAGCCCTCTTATGCTGCGCTCTGAACGAGAGAGCAAAACACGATTAAACGCATCACCTTCGGCAAGGCGGAGTTCACGCCGCACCACTTGGTCTTGGGTGCGGTCATTGCCATTGATATTGATGCGTTGCACATAAACACGTTCGCCCTCTTCAATGACATAATCTATATTGATGACACGCCCTTTACGATCGCGCCGCACACGAGGGCGCACATCGGCAAAGGCAAACCCCAACTCCCCCGTGATTTGCACGAGATTATCAATCGTCTCGTCAATAGCGCGCGCATCGTAACGTTGCCCATCATCATGCGTGATTGAGTCTTGTAAAACTTCTTCATCAACATTATCTAGGCTGCTGACAACTTTGGCTTTGCCAAATTCATAAACCGCACCTTCATCAATGGCGAAGGTTACAAAAAATTCTTTGCCGTCACGTGTTAGTTCGGAATTCGTATTGATAACGCGAAAATCTGCATAGCCTTTGCTTAAATAAAAGCGGCGCATAACTTCTGCATCATAGGCGATACGGTCTGGATCATAATTATCATTGGCAGAAAGGAAGCGCCACCAGCGACTCTCTCTCGTGATGATTTCTTCTCGCAAGCGGCGGTCGGTAAAAGCACTATTGCCGAGAAACTTAATCGTGCGGATACCTGTGACAGGCCCTTCATCAATTTCAAATATCAAATCAATACGATTTTGCGGCAGCTGAATAATTTTCGGGTCAATACGCGCCGCGAAACGCCCGGTGCGGCGATAGATTTCAACGAAACGTTCCACATCATCTTGGACTTTATTGCGGGTGTAGATTTGGCGGGGGCGCAAACTTGATTCTTCCCCCAAACGTTCGGAATCTATTTTTGTGTTGCCCTCAAAAGCGATACGATTGATGATAGGGTTTTCCACGATAGACACAATCAAGCCTTTATCTTTGCGCCTGATGGTGACATCAGAGAATAGACCAGAGGCAAATAATGTTTTGACGGATCTATCCACGAGTTCTGCTTCATCAACCATGCCCTCATTGATGACCATATAGGTCAGCACGGTTTCGCGCTCTACCCTTTGGGTGCCTTCCACACGGATAAAACTGATTTCCTCGCCCAGTTCTGCATATGCGGGGGCGGGGGAAAAAACCAAAACCGCACTGACAGCGGCGGCGAAGAGATATTTGTGTGTATGTTTCATAATCTAATTCACAAGCCTTATTATATCATTCCAAGTGACGAATACAAATAGCAATAGCACAAAGCCTAGCCCGAACCGCATAGCAATCTCTTGCGCCCGCATTGATAGGGGTTTGCCCCGCACGGCTTCGTAGCCATAAAAAACGAGGTGCCCGCCATCAAGCATAGGGATTGGGAATAAATTCACTAAACCAATGCTGACCGATAATGTCGCTGTCAAATTAATGAGTGCCACCCACCCGACGCTTGCTGTCTGCCCCGATATTTGTGCGATGCGTAGAGGACCGCCCAAACTTTCTGCCCCCTCACGCCCCGATATGATGCGCCCTAATACCGATAAAGTTTGCTCTATAATAAAGTAGGTTTCCTTCACGCCCAGCCCGACTGCCGCTATAGGGTTGTGGCGTGTGGTGGCAATGTTTTCGCCATTCGTGCGGGCGGTGATGCCTAACCTGCCAACATGATATTCATTGCCGAACCTATCTGTTTCTAGCACGCGCTTTGGCACGACCACGACATCAAGCAAGACACCGCCTCGTGATATGCCAAACAATAATGGTGTGTCGGCATTGATTGTAACAAGGCGGCGCACTTCATTAAAATTGTCAATCGCTGTGCCATCTATGGATTGAATAACATCGCCTTGTTTTAACTGGGCGGTGGCGGCGGCACTATCTGCCACCACTTGGTCTATGACTGGTGTAATAATCTGCTGCCCGACAATGCCAAACAGGCCTGCAAAAATAACAATCGCCAATAAAAAATTGGCAAAAGGACCCGCCATCGCCACAGCCGAGCGTTGCCAAACAGGTTTATAATGTAATGTGTCTTGCCGTGTGGTGGCATCCATACCCGCTAGTTTCTCCGATGAGGGGGCAGAAGCCGCATTCTCATCACCCAGAAACTTGACATAGCCCCCTAAAGGAAGCCAGCCTATTTTCCATTCTGTGCCGTGTTTATCGTATTTGCGAAAAATGGCACGACCAAAGCCGATAGAAAAAGTCTCTATCTTTACCCCGCACCACCGTGCAACCGCGAAATGCCCTAACTCGTGAAAAAAGACGACAATCGTCAGCACAAAGAGAAAAGGCAATATATAGTTCAAGCCTGAATCGCTATAAATGGTCTGTAATATATCCATGGGGATTTCTTATAGCCTGTTTTGAATAAGATTTGTGCAAAATTTTCGGGTCTCGGTGTCGCAGGTAATTATCGCCTCTAGGCTGTGATGGGCGGGAGGTGTGGCGGTAGATACAGGCGCAGACGATAGAGATTCCGCAACCACCCGCTCTATATCCAAAAAGCCTATCTGTGTGGCGAGAAATGCCGCTACTGCCACCTCATTCGCCGCATTCAATATGGTCGGCGCAAAGCCCCCCGATTCTAAGGCTTGCTCCGCCAGCGCAAGGCAGGGGAATTGCCCCCTATCCACTTCCTCAAAATGCAATGTGCCTATCGCCGCCAAGTCTAGCGGTGGCACTGTGCTGGCAATCCTATCGGGATACGCCAACACAGACGCAAGCGGAATACGCATATCGGGCAAACTCTTTTGTGCCAACACCGCGCCATCGTTAAAATAAACCAAACCATGCACCACCGATTCCTGATGCACCAACACATCCAATTTATCAGGGGCGATGGCAAATAAATGATGTGCCTCTATTAGCTCCAGCCCCTTATTCATAAGGGTCGCACTATCTACCGATATTTTCTCCCCCATACGCCAATTCGGATGCGCTATCGCTTGCGCTGGCGTGACCGATTCCATTTGCTGGCGAGAATAAGTGCGAAAAGGACCACCCGATGCCGTGATAACAATCTTTTCCACCTCCGCCTGATTTTTATTTTGGAGCAGTTGGAATATCGCATTGTGTTCGCTATCGACAGGTAAAAGCAACGCCTTATCATTTACACCCGCCATAATCAGTTCCCCCGCCACGACAAGGCATTCTTTATTGGCAAGCGCAATGGTCGTGCCTTGTTTTTGTAATGCCAATGTCGGTGGCAATGCCGCAAAGCCAACGATTGCCATCAACGCCATATCGGTTTCGTGTTGCGCCGCTTCTAGCAAACCTGCTTCGCCTTCTAACACTTCACCTTTATAATCAGGCAGTGTGTTGTGGAAATCTTGCTTGTGCCCCTGCCCGACCACAATATAAGGCGGCATATATTTTTGCGTAAGTGCTGCCAGTTTTTTTATATTGGTGTGAGCGGTTAGAAGCGTGATTTCAAATCGTTCAGGGTGCGCATCAATCAGTGCCAGAGCATTATCGCCGATTGTGCCTGTCGCCCCATAAATTGCAATTTTTTGTTTCACTGTGATAAAGGCGCTAGCACATAATAAAGAAGCGGCAAGAATAACAGCACCATTAACAAGCCATCTATTCTATCTAATAGCCCGCCATGTCCGGGCATTATCGCCCCTGTATCCTTTGCGCCATATTTACGCTTGAGCGAGGACATAAATAAATCCCCCGCTTGTGATATCAACCCGATGAAAGTGGCATAGATTATACATACCAGCCATAGATCCCAAAGCGAGGGGTCGCTCGGCTCTGCAGTCAGCATAATTGGCAAGGCAATAAGGTTTAACAAATTTGCCCCAACTATTGCGCCGCCTAACCCTGCCCATGTTTTATTGGGGGAAATGCTGGGGGCAAGTTTTGCGCCGCCTATCATTTTACCCAATGCCAATGCCCCAATGTCAGATAACCAAACAGGCACAAAAATAGATAATAAAAATATGAAAGCGAATAAGCGCGTAACATCCGTAGCGAGTGATTCTTGCCCCGCATTTTGCAATAGCGTATCAAATGACCCAAGCAATTGGGCGGGTAAAATAAGCAACAACAAACACGGCAAGAGAATATATAAAACCGCCCCAAGCATTGTTGGCAACCGCCGCCCAAATATAAGTAATATCACCCCGACACTTGCCGCAACAATTGCCAAAGCCGTATTATAGAGTTCCAAAGATTGTTGCATCAGTAAAAGCCACGTTCCCGCAAATACAAAACTTAAAATGGCAGTGTCGCGAATAATGTTTTTGTCGTTAGCAAGGCGCACCCACTCATAGCACCCCAAAGTCGCCATCGCCCATACAAACACTGCCAAATACCAACCACCAAGATAAAGCGGCACAAGCACAATCGGCAACGCCACGAGTGCAGATAAAATACGATTTAACATATTATGCTTCCCCTTCTAATTTACCAAAGCGGCGTTCGCGTTTTTTATAGGCGTCTAGGGCTGTATCTAAATCTTGCTCGCTAAAGTCTGGAAAATATATGTCGGTGAAATAAAGTTCGGTATAAGCACATTGCCACAATAAAAAGTTGGAAATGCGATGTTCCCCGCCCGTGCGAATAAGCAAGTCTGGGTCGGGCAAGCCCCCTGTCAGCAATTCTGTATTCATAACTTCGGGGGTGATAGCGTTGGCATCTAATGTGCCAGCGACCACCCTTTTGGCAAGGCGAGAAGCGGCATCGGCTATCTCTTCACGACCGCCATAATTAAATGCGATTTGTAATCTTTGCCCTGTGTTTTCTGATGTTAATGTTTCGGCATGGGTTATCAGGCTTTTTAATTTGAAGGGTAAATCGTCACGCCTTCCCAATACACGCAAGCACACATTGCGAGTGTGTAGGTCTGCTAAATCGGCTTCTATGAATCGCTCTAGCAGGGTGAATAAAAAATCAACCTCCGCCTTTGGGCGTGCCCTATTCTCGCTAGAAAAAGAGAAAAGCGTTAAGCACTGCACCCCCCTATCGGCGGCGACACGCGCAATATCACGCACGACCTCCACCCCTTTGGCATGCCCTCGTGTGCGCGGCAGCCCGCGTTGCGATGCCCAGCGTCCATTGCCGTCCATAATGATTGCCAGATGAGTGGGGATGTCGTCCATCTACACTTGACGGATTTCGCCCTCTTTTGCTTTAAGCATTTCATCTATTTGCGAGACGTGCGTATCTGTGAATTTTTGGATTTCATCAGAGGTATCTTTGGCTTCGTCTTCGGGCAGTTTGGCTTTTTTCGTTTGATCCATACCATCACGGCGCACATTACGAACGGCAACTCTTGCGCCTTCGGCATATTTGCTCGCGACTTTAATCAGTTCTTCTCTGCGTTCTTCATTCAAATCGGGCAGAGGAATACGAATTAATGTGCCTTCCGTATTCGGGTTGAGCCCAAGCGAACTCTCCCTGATAGATTTTTCAACGGCGGCTGTTTGATCTTTATCCCACACTTGCACATTGATAAGCCGTGCTTCTGGCACAGAAATCGTGGCGACTTGTGTTATCGGCATTTTCTGCCCATAAACCTCAACCATTATGGGGTCTAGCAAAGACGCATTCGCCCGCCCCGTGCGTAGCCCTGCCAGTTCTTGGCGATATGCCTCAACCGCTTTGCCCATTCTGCTTTCAATATCTTTTTTGTCTATGCTCATCGCTTGTTCCTTTCACTATTATTTGACTATAGTGTGTGCGCCATCACCACGCAACGCCCCTAAAAATCCACCCATTTCTTGGATGGAGAAAACAATAATCGGTATATCATTCTCGCGCGATAAAGAAATAGCAGAGGCATCCATAACCTTCAAATCTTTTGATAACACTTCCATATAGGTCAGGCTGTCATAACGTGTCGCCTTTGGATCGCTTTTCGGGTCGCTAGAATAAATACCATCAACATTTGTACCCTTCAATAGCGCATCGCAATTCATCTCTGTGGCGCGTAATGCCGCCGCTGTATCTGTTGTGAAAAAAGGATTGCCCGTCCCCGCCGCAAATATAACAACACGCCCCTTTTCCATGTGGCGCATCGCACGGCGGCGAATATAGGGTTCGCAAACACTCGTCATCGGGATTGCCGATAAAACCCGTGTTTGTATATCTTGTCGCTCTAGGGCATTTTGCATGGCAATCGCATTCATAACCGTTGCCAACATTCCCATATAATCTGCACTCGCCCTATCCATACCATTGGCAGCGCCCGATAAACCCCGAAAGATATTGCCACCACCGATAACCATACACACTTCAACATCTGCGGCTAGGGCATCACGCACCTCCCCCGCTATACGATCTGTCGTGGCAACATCAACACCATATTGACCACCCCCCATAAGGGCCTCGCCCGATACTTTCAAAAGAACACGTCTATAGGGAACTGCGGCTGTCATTTTATCCACCTAATGCGGCAACCTCATCTGCGAAGTCTGTTTGCTCGCCCTTATCAACGCCCTGCCCCAGCTCAAACCTTATGAACCCTTTAAGTGTGATTTCTGCACCGCATTCTTTTGCGGCATTGGCAATGACTTTCTCAATCTTTGTTTCGCCATCAATGACAAATGTTTGCATCTCTAGCACAACATCTTCATAGAATTTACGCAAACGACCTTCTACCATTTTTTCAATAATTTCTTCGGGCTTGCCGCTCTCTTTTGCTTCACCGATGAGCACAGCGCGTTCGCGTTCTACATCATCTGCCTTTAAGTCAGATAAATGCGCCGCCAAAGGAGCGGTCGCCGCCACATGCATCGCCAACTGATGTCCCAAAGCCTGTAGTGCCGCCTTGTCCCCCGAAGATTCAAGCGCAATCAATACACCAATCTTACCCGCATTATCTATCACCTTATTGTGCATATAAGCGGCAACAATCCCCTCGCTTACGCTTAGGCTATCTGAACGGCGCACATTCATATTCTCGCCAATCGTGCCAACCATTTCTTGCACATGTTCCTCTATGCTTTTGTCAGCACCCGGATATTGTGCCGCCAACAAAGCCGCATGGTCGCCTCGTGTCGCAACAGCACATTGCGCAATATCTGTCGCCATAGATTGAAACGTCTCATTACGCGCCACAAAATCTGTTTCAGAATTAACCTCAACCACCGCCCCGAAATTATCGGCTGTGGCAACAACAACAAGACCCTCCGCCGCCACGCGTGACGATTTCTTCGCCGCCTTTGACAAACCCTTCGTGCGCAACCAATCCAATGCTTCTTGGATTTCGCCACCTGTCTCGTTCAAGGCTGACTTACAATCCATCATACCTGCGCCTGATGCCTCGCGAAGATCCTTAACCATGCTTGCTGTTATGTCTGCCATTTGTTTGCTCCTATTCTTCGTATTATGTAGCGGGTGTTTCTTCTGGTGTTTTTTCTGGTTCTGCTTCAGTTGCTAATGGCGCCGCTTCTTTTGGCGCTTCAGTTTCTGGCGTCTCCACTTTTGCTGCTGCAGCCGCCTCTGCTTCTGCCACGACCGTTTCCATTTTTGGCTCGTCTGCCGCCCCAACATCAACACCTGATTTTGATGAACTGGTTTCAATACCCGCAATCACCGCTTTGGAGATAAGGTCGCAATATAAATCAATCGCCCGCGACGCATCATCATTGCCCGGTATGGGATAATCAATGCCGTCCGGATTACAATTTGTATCTAATATCGCAACGACAGGGATAGATAATGTTTTCGCTTCTGCAATCGCAATCGATTCCTTATTGACATCAACCACAAACATTATTTCTGGTGTGCCACCCATTTCTTTAATGCCGCCGAGGGCGCGGTCTAGTTTCTCGCGCTCGCGCATAAGGGTTAGGATTTCTTTCTTGGTAAGACCAATAGCGCCGCCATCATCTAATATGGCTTCTAATTCGCGCAACCGCTTGATGGAGTTAGAGATAGTCTGCCAATTCGTTAAAGTGCCACCCAACCAACGCGCATTCATATAATATTGCGCACATTGCGTTGCGTGTTTGGCTATCGGCTCCGCCGCTTGGCGTTTCGTGCCAACAAAAAGCACCCGCCCCCCAGCAGCAACAACATCATGCACTGCAACCAGAGCCTGATGCAAAAGCGGCATCGTTTTTGATAAATCTAAAATATGGATACCATCACGACTCCCGAATATATAAGAATCCATTTTGGGGTTCCAGCGATGTTTTTGGTGTCCAAAGTGAACGCCAGCCTCTAATAGTTGGCGCATAGTAAAATCTGGCAATGCCATGTCGTTCTTCCTTTCTCTCGTTGTTCCGCCGCGAAGATGACTGACACAATGCCAGCACGAAGAGAAGCCTCGCGTGAGTGATTCTGCGGCTTATATAGAAAAATGCGACAAAATGCAACCAAAAATAATTGCAAATAATTCCAAAGAATCATTGCGTATGGAGCAGAATCGGCACATTAGAACAAATAGAGAAAACGGGAGCAAGATTTATGGGTAACCTCAATATAAAGACAATTGAAAAGACAATTAAAACGCAAAAGGCTTATGATTTATTTCCGCCTTTACCGTCCCGTAGCAAATTTGGGATTATCTATGCCGACCCCCCATGGGACTATAAAGGGCAATTGCAACACGCGGGCAAAGATAGCGGCGATAGCGGCGGGGCTTTGCGGCACTACCCGACCGTCAAAACCAAAGACCTGATGGCACTCCCCATACAAACCATAACGGCAGAGGATTGCTTGCTATTTATGTGGGCGACCTCCCCGCATTTGGATCAAGCCATAGATTTAGGCAAAGCATGGGGCTTTGACTGGGCAACCGTTGCTTTTGTTTGGCATAAGAGCAAGCCCAATCCCGGTTTTTATACGATGAGCGAAAATGAACTCTGCCTTGTTTTCAAAATGGGTAAAATACCCAATCCGCGTGGGGCAAGAAACATCCGCCAGACCATAAACGAGCCACGCAGCATACACAGCCGCAAACCCGAAGCAGTCCGAAAGGGCATTGAAGATATGTTTCCCGACCAAAAGAAAATAGAATTATTTGCACGCAAAAAAACCAAAGGGTGGCGTTGCTGGGGCAATGAACTATAAACCGCTACACGGTTTCAACATGAATTCCTGGAATTGATTTTAATGCCCCCGTAATGCGGGGATTGATATTATATCTGTCTGGCAGTTCTAACTCTACATCGCCAGCGACATTACCTTGTATTGTGATATGCACCATACCACCCTTTTTCTTGGAATCGGTTATGCGACCTTCGTCTAATTGTGATTTTATGGTCTTGTAAATCTGCGTATCCCGATTGCTGACAAAAATACGCAAGCCC
>JAAOIL010000025.1 GCA_015163825.1 Alphaproteobacteria bacterium
AAACAGAACCACACCAAGCACCCGCCGCCCCCATAGACATCGCCGCCGCCATTTGCTCGCCCGTGGTTATGCCCCCTGCGGCAAGCACGGGCACATCGGCACCAATCTTTTCTAACTCCCTACATATTTCGGGGATTAAGACCATCGTTGAAACCTCGCCGCAATGCCCCCCTGCTTCGCCACCTGCCGCAATGAGGACATCAACCCCAGCAGCCACTTGTGCGATGGCGTGTTCTTTTGCGCCGACCAATGCCCCTGTCGCCACACCATGTTGTTCTGCCATCGCTTTCATAGATTGCGGCGGCACACCCAGCGCATTAACAATGATTTTAATCGGGTGTTGGAAAGCAACTTGCATACTGGCAATCGCCCCCTCTTCTTGGAGGTTCTGGCTGAAATTACTGCTAGTCACTGGCGCGGCTTCATCGGCGGTAACAATGTTGTAATCTGCCAGCAGTTTTTCTACAAAATCACGATGCTCTGCGGGAATAGATTTACGCAAAGCCTCCTCATCTATTTTTTCGCCCTTGCCTTCAAACTTATTGGGCACGATTAAATCTACCCCATAAGGCTTGCCGTCAATATGGGCATCTATCCATTCTAACTCTTCCTTCAATCGCTCTGGGGGGTGATTAACCGCACCCAATACACCCATGCCCCCCGCCCGAGAGACCGCCACCACAACATCACGACAATGCGTGAAAGCAAAAAGCGGAAACTCTATGCCAAACTTTTCTGTAATTGCGGTTTTCATAATGATTGCTCCCTTATATTAATTGCTGCCATATTCTACATAGATCGGCGAAGACCATGCACGTTCTTCCACCATACCGACACAATCATCGCTGGCGGGTGTGCGGTCATCGCCATAGCAAATGTTGAGCGATATGCAATTGCCGTCTTTATCGTAAGTGCAACGCAGATTATCAGCATTTATTTTCTCTGTTGGTTCTTGTATGGCGCGCGCATAATAAGTCGCCATACGACCAGACGAGGAAAACTCTGGATCTGTAAATGAAAAACTACACCCATTACTATTGGTGTCGCATTCATGGGTGAGCCAGTTATCGTCTATCAAGTCTGCCACATTTTCATTACGGGAAACTTGCGGACGAATACGCACAATTTCAATGCGGGAGATTTTAAGGCGTTCATTAGACGGATTAAAACACTCATTAGCGCAGAGTTTTTGAATACGCTCTGCCCCTAGCACATCTTGGGCTTGGTCGGGGCAGCCTTCTTTTTGTTTATAGGCACCCACAGCCTTGACTTCAAAATTTGGGGATTGCGTGCGTTGTGTGGTGCTGCCCATCATCACACCATCATTGGTGTTGAACCAAAGCAGAATACGAGCGCCACTTGTGCCATAAGTTTCGCGTCTTTCCATAGCGGCAAAAATTTCTTCTCGTGAGCGGCCTTCGCTATGGACGGCGGCTAGCCCCCCTGTCGTCCAGAAACTGGCTTGGCGTTCCATTTCAGTCGCACGAAAGCCCAATGAGGCGACCACTTCTGGGTCTAATTCTAGGGCTTCATCGGCAGCCTCGCCTTTGGGATAGGTGCGCTTGCGCCATGTCTCGGATAGATGCACGGCTTCTGTATTGCGTAGTCTATCCACTTCTTTATAGCCTGTGCCGGGTCGTGCTCTGTGATTATCGCTTGCGGCAATGAAGCCCCAGTTTAATCGTGTCGTATTATCGGGGTCGTCAAAGTTTCTTATAGCCAGACCATATTGTACACTATTGCCTGGGCGATAACCAAAGGAAGGCAAGAAGCAATCTTTGCACTGCCCTGCATCTAGCCATTCTTCTATTTTTGTGCCGGGTACAGAAAGGTGTGCCGCCACACTAGATTGTGCGGCAAGATATCGTGCTTCTTTTGCTCTGGCGGTGCAAGTGTTTGCGTCTTCGCCATTGTCTAGGCAACGCGCTTTAACAATCTCTCCCGCCCGATGACACATTGGCAGATAATCTTTTGTCGGGGCGGGGCAAGCATAAGTGCCATCGGCTTGTAATGTCACAGCCCTAAAATCTCTGTATTCTTCTGAATTACCGTGCCCTGACATTATCTCTACTAGAGGAAAAGCATCGGGGCGTTGGTCTGCCTTTAAGTGCTTGTCAAATTCCACCCCTGCTGGTGTATAAAATCCCCATGTTGTGCCGTGGGGAATGACGAGGGGATCAACCTTCTGTTCCTCTAGGCTTTTGATGAGTGTGCCGGGTGTTTCGGCAATTTCAAAGCACGAAGCGGGAAGTTTATCGGCGCTTATAGTGGCATCGCAAAGGGGAACATTGGCGGCTTCATCTAGGAAGCGGCGAATATCGTAATAGTCTTGCCGATTGGCGGGATCTAATAGCGGCAAGGCTAATGGCACAAGCGATTTGCCACGTGTCCGCAAAGCATTTGTTGAAACACCGCCCGATGCGATAGGGCGTTTTGATAGTTTCTCATCTTCTAAATCACGGAAAATAACATTTTTATGTCCGTAATGTGTGGCGGGGGTGGCGCCGACTTGTGTCCATTCAAAGCCGATAAAACTAACCATATCATCTTGTGAAACCGCATTACAAGCACGGATACTTTCTTTGGCATCCGACCAGCGTTTTGGCGTAGAGGCTTCGGCGTGGTCGGTAATCGCCCAGAAATCTAGTGCCGAACAAAACCGAGCATAATCACACGCATCTGCCAGAGGGTGCGACCCCTCCCCCCCATAAATGGGAAGCGACCACAAAAAGGCATCGGTAGAGTTTGTCGTATGGACGTGTAAATCACCAAACAATATCTGTTTTGTGTCGCCGCCAATACGAGCCGCCGCATTCGCCTGATTATCTATCCGTGCCGTCACACTTTGCGCCGTACGTGGGCTGGTGCCGATAATCGTGCCGCTATCGCGCGTTCTGCCAAAGAAATCAAACGCAGCACCAAAGGCGTAAAGTGCCACCAATGCTATTACCGCAATCCCTGTAATCTTTATGTTCCGTGCCATTAGTTTCTCTCCCTATTATTTTCTTGCTCTTAACTTAAAAGTCGCACTGGCAGTCGCCACCAATTCATCTTGGTTATTATGCAATATCGCTTCCACAAATGCCACAGATTTTCCAAGACGCAAAACAGACCCAAAGGCTTTGTAATGCCCCACATAACCCGCTTGTAGATAACATGTCTTTAGCTCCAATGTCACATGTCCTAGATATTTATCCATATCCAATGCGCCGCGAATGGCAACGCCACAAGCCGTATCCAGCATTGTCGCATACGCCCCGCCATGCAGAATATCTTGCAAATTCAAAAACTGCTCGCCAATGGTGAAATGCACCTCAGATTTGCCCTCACTCATAGAAATAATCTGCCGCCCTATCATATCGGACATAGGCGAAGTGATAGCGGTATTCGTATTTATATCTTTCGGTAGCTCACGCATATATTACTGACCAAAACTTTCATGGGACGCCAAACGCTCCATATAAGCCGTCAAGTTTTTATGCGTAGGGGAAACACCCATTTTCAGTGCCGCCCCAAACTCCATCATCCCGAAAAATATCGGGTCGGCATAGCTTAAGCGTTCGCCACACATAAAAGTTTTACCCGCCATCTGCTTATCAAGCCAAGCCATACCACCTTCTGCCATCGCAAAGGAAGGTTCCGATAACCCCTCGTGTATAGGAATACGACCAGCGAAAAAATCTTTCCCCGCGCCATGGCGGAAGCCATTCATAAACGGTGCTATAATCCAATAATCCATCTGGCGCACACGCATTCGTGTTTCAGCACGTTCTTCTGCTGTGTTGCCGCCCAAAGATGGGTCGGGCTTAATCTCGTCCAGATATTCCGCAATCGCCGAAACTTCTGCAATGGCGAAGCCACTATCGGTGATTAAACACGGCAATTGCCCCGCCGGATTGATTGCTTTATATGCGGGCGCACGATTATCGCCTTTTAGCATATCAATCTCTATCCATTCGGGTTCTATGCCCTTTATCTTTAGAATAATCGCCAACGCACGAGGGTTTGGGGCGGGTGATGTTGATGTATAAACTTTCATAATGGTCTCTCCCTTTTTGTGATTTAGCTTAAAACTGCCATATCTTCACGTGCGAATGGTTTTAGTTGCTCAAACTGCCCATCACGGATTTTGTTTGCCCAATCAGGGTCTGTCAATAATGCCCGACCAACACCGACTAAATCAAATTCCCCAGCGTCTAGGCGGGTGATGAGGTCGTCAATCGGGGCGGCTTGCGAGCCTTCCCCTTGAAACGCCGCAATGAAATCCCCCGCCAGACCAACAGAGCCAACGGTTATCGTTGGAATGCCTGTAAGTTTTTTAACCCACCCTGCAAAGTTAAGAGTTGAGCCTTCAAATTCTGGCTCCCAAAAACGCCTTGTAGAGCAATCAAAGCAATCTATCCCCGCCTCTATCATAGGCTGTAGGAAGGCTTTTAGTTCATCGGGCGTGGGGGCGAGTTTTGTTTCAAAGTCTTGTTGTTTCCATTGCGATATGCGGATGATAAGCGGGAAGTCTTCCCCGACTTCGGCACGTGCTTTGGCGATAATATCGGCGGCGAAACGTGTGCGTTGTTCAAGTTGTCCCCCGAACTCGTCATCGCGCGTATTTGTGCCGTCCCAGAAAAACTGGTCAATCAAATAGCCGTGTGCGCCGTGAAATTGGGCGCCATCAAAGCCCAAGCGTCGTGCTTCATACGCCCCTTTAGCAAAGGCATCTATGATAGATTGCACTTCTGATTTATCTAATGCCACGCCAGTTTCTTTACCCGGATATTTTAGCCCCGATGGTGAAACGGTGGCGGCACTAGGATTTGGTCCTGTCTCCTTCGGGCGCATTGCCCCTTGATGCCATAATTGCGGCATAATCAAACCACCCGCATCATGGACTTCATCGGCAACCCTTTTCCAGCCCTTTAATGATTCCGCTTCATGGAAGTTCGGCACTTTTTCATCATTGCTTGCTGATGGGTGGTTAATCGTTGTGCCTTCTGTTATAATAAGCCCCACGCCCCCTTCTGCTCTGCGGCGGTAATAACGCGCAACAGAAGCGTCTGGCACACCACCCGGCGAAAAACTACGGGTCATCGGTGCCATAACAATGCGATTGGCTATTTCTAAATTCTTTATGGTGAAGGGGCTAAATAAGGCGGGATAATTCATAAGGCTCTCTTTCTATATATGTGTGGAGCAAAGACACTAAACCACCCGCAAAGCATAGACAAGCATAAATAAGCAGGGTAAACAGAAACTATGACCGAAATCCGCACAGCAAAATTTCGTATCGGTGCTCTCGTGAAGCATCGGCTATTCCCCTTTCGGGGCGTCATATTTGATGTCGATCCTGTCTTCGCAAACACCGAAGAATGGTGGCAATCTATCCCTGCCGAAGTGCGTCCGCATAAAGACCAGCCCTTCTATCATCTATTTGCCCAAAACGATGACAGCGAATACATCGCCTATGTATCAGAGCAAAATCTGCTGCCCGATAACAGCGAAGAACCCGTGCGACACCCGCAAGTGAAAGAGATATTTGAAGATTTTGACGGAAAACGATATGCCATTCGCCCCGAAAACACACATTAAAACACACATTAAAACACCCCCTAAAACACACCATGAGGGGGCGTCGCTTTATGTTTTTGTTTCGTAAGATATTTCATTTTTTTGGGCGGATGATTATTCGCTATATCCAAAAGCCTACGGGGAATTATCGTCCCTATCAGTTTATACCTCTGGCGGAACTGGAATCCTGCCTGAAACCGGGCGATGTGCTGCTGGTGGAGGGAAATCAACGTATATCAACCGCCATTAAGTATCTGACGCAATCGACATGGTCGCATGCGGCTTTGTTTGTCGGGCGTGAGGCGGGGTTTACCGATAAATACGGACAAGCCGCCTCCCTCATTGAAGCCGATGTGGAAGATGGCGTCATCACCTCCAGCCTGACGAAATATCTCGGCTATAATACACGGATATGTCGCCCCATATTGATTACCAACGATGATAGAGAAAACGTCATAATCTATGCCCAGAAGGCTTTGGGGCAGACCTATGACATCAAAAATGTCATGGATTTGGCACGATATTTATTGCCACAACCCCCTGTTCCCCAAAGCTGGCGGCGGCGGCTGATATCGCTGGGCAGTGGCGAACCGACCCAAGCGATATGCTCCACCCTGATAGCCAAAGCCTTCCAATCTATTCGCTATCCAATTTTGCCCCATATCACACAAGAAAATAACCGAGAAATCCTACATATTCGGCATCATTCGCTGTTTACGCCTCGTGATTTTGACCTATCACCCTATTTTTCTGTGATAAAACCAACCATAGAGAAACAACCCGACTATAAGGCTTTTGAGTGGCGAGAATTTTCAAATAAATTAGAAAATAAATCATAAAATACAATGCAATATATAAAAAACATAAATCAATACTTTATAGTGTCGCTATGTCTTTTGGCGCTCACCTTATCGGCGGCTCATGCCAATGATATAAGCGATGCCTTGCGTGATGAGATTGATAGTGAATTAGCGGCAGAATTCGGGCTATCGCATAAACATGGGCTGGCAATTTATGGTGAACCGCAATTAGCGGCTGGATTTACACACTACCCCGCCTCCAGCCTTGAAGCCCAATCGGGTGGCACATTGCGTATGGCACGGCTTGGTAGTTTTGATAGCCTCAACCCCTTTTCGGTGCGGGGCAAAGCGGCACTCGGCATAAGGGAGCGGGTTTTTGAAAGCCTATTAGACCGCCATTATGGCGAGTCCTTCACCAGTTATGGATTATTGGCGCAATCGGTGGAAGTTGCCGATGATTTCAGCTGGGTGCGATTCTATATAAACCCCGCCGCCCGCTTTTCTGATGGCGCGCCTGTGACCACCGCTGATGTCGCCTTTTCGTGGAACCTATTGAAGGGGGAAGGTCGCCCCAATCATCGCTTCTATTATAGCAAAGTGGCACATATAGAGAGCGATGATAGCAGTATTCTTTTCACCTTCACCGCCCCCGACCGAGAACTACCCCTGATTATCGGGCTTATGCCGATTCTACCGCAGCATATTTATGATATTCGCAATATCAAAGCGGCATCGCTGGATACGCCTATTGGATCTGGGGCTTATGTCATAGAGGGCTTTGATACAGGGCGGCGCATTATGTATCGCCGCAACCCCGATTATTGGGGGCTTAACCTGAATGTTAATCGGGGACGGCATAATTTCACCCATATCAGCGAGGATTATTACCGAGACGATGCCACCGCCTTTGAAGCCTTCAAAACAGGGGCGGCTGATGTTTGGTTCGAGCATAATCCTCTGCGTTGGCGCAATGGTTACGACTTCCCCGCCGCAAAAGATAAACGCATAACCCGCCAGACTATCGCCCTTGGTATTCCCTCTGGATTACGCGCCTTCGTTATGAATACCCGCCACGAGCCATTATCGCACCTTGCCTTGCGCCAAGCGTTGGATCTTATGTTTGATTTTGAGTGGGTCAATAAAACCTTCTACGATAATGCCTATAGTCGCACCCAAAGTTATTTCGGCAATACTGAATTGAGTGCCTTTAATCGCCCCGCTTCAGATGCAGAGCGGGTGCTTTTGCAGGACTCCACCATTGATAGGGTGATATTGCGAACAGGCTATCGTGCCCCTGTTAGCAACGGTAGCGGACGCGACCGCCTATTGCGCCGTCAAGCAACAGCACTGCTAGAAAATGCCGGCTTTCAAATCCGAGACCAACAACTCTATGACCCCAATGGCGAAGCCGTGCGTTTGCGTTTGCTCGTTAATCGCCGCCCGCACGAACGCATTGCCTTAGCGTGGGCTAGAATGGTAAAGCAAATCGGCGTGGATTTACAAATACGCCTTGTTGATGACAGCCAATATCAACGCCATCTACAAAACTTTGATTATGATATAATCCTTTATGATTATTACGCCTCGCTATCGCCGGGTAACGAGCAAGCTTTTTATTGGGGGGCTGAAGCGGCGACAACACAAGGCAGTCGCAATTATGCTGGTATCCAAGATGCGGGGTTAGACAATGCCATCGCCGCCCTTACCCAAGCGCAAGATAAACAAGGCTTCACAACAGCAGCCCGTGCCATAGATAGGGCGCTAATGGGGGGGCATTATTTCGTGCCATTATTCCACACCCCGACACAATGGATAGCCCAATGGCAACACTTACAACACCCGCTAGAGACATCTTTGTATGGCACAAGACTTGACACGTGGTGGATTTCCCTTAAAGAATAGGTTCATGTTTTATACACAAATGGATAGTCCGATAGGAAATCTAGTGCTGACATCAGACGGCACAGCCTTAACAGGTATATTCCACCCCCACCAAAAACGTTATGCAAAAATTTTAGAAAACAGCAAGCAACAATCCGCTTTATTTGCCGATGCGCTGGCACAATTACAGGAATATTTTGCAGGCACCCGCAAGACATTTACATTATCGCTATCACCGCACGGCACAGCCTTTCAACATAAAGTGTGGGAGGCGTTGTGTAAAATCCCCTATGGGGAAACGACCAGTTATATCGGTATTGCCAAATCGCTCGGCAAACCAACCGCTAGTCGTGCCGTCGGTATGGCAAATGGTAAAAACCCCCTACCCTTTATCGTGCCGTGTCATCGGGTGATTGGTAGTAATGGCAAACTAACAGGCTATGCGGGCGGGCTGGAAATGAAACAATGGCTGCTCACCCACGAAACAAAATACAAATAAAAGGATAAAAATTATGGCAACAGGGCCACTCAGCGGGGTAAAGATTGTAGAATTCGCAGGTATAGGACCCGGACCATTCTGTGCCATGCTTCTATCAGATATGGGCGCAGACATTATCCGTATTGATAGAAAAGGTGCCAAAGGTAGTGGCAAAAATGACATCACAAATCGGGGGCGACGCTCCATCGCGCTAGATCTAAAAAAACCCGAAGCCGTAGAGGCTTGCTTGCAACTCATAGAAAAAGCCGATGTTTTGCAAGAAGGCTTTCGCCCTGGTGTGATGGAACGGCTGGGGCTTTCCCCTGAAGTGTGCCTCGCGCGGAATTCGAAACTCGTCTATGGACGCATGACAGGCTGGGGACAAACAGGCACATTCTCGCAAGCCGCAGGACACGACATCAACTATATCGCCTTGAGTAGTGCGCTGGCGTCTATCGGGACAAAAACCCGCCCCATCGCGCCGCTCAATCTGGTCGGGGATTTTGGGGGCGGTGCCTTGTATCTGGCAATGGGGATTTGTGCCGCTCTGTTTGAAGCGCAAAGATCAGGCAAAGGACAAGTCATTGATTGCGCCATGACCGATGGTGCCGCATCGCTTATGTCTATGTTCTTCGGTATGAAAGCCGCCGGGATATGGGATACCGCAAACCGTGCTACAAATTTGCTTGATGGCGGCGCACACTTCTATGATGCCTTTGAAACCGCAGACGGCAAGTTCATCGCGCTTGGTTCTATTGAACCGCAATTTTATGCTCTGTTGCGTGAAAAAGCAGGACTAGACGACAAAGCCTTTGACGCACAAATGGATAAATCACAATGGGCAGACCTCAAAGAAAAAGTCGCAAGCGTCA
>JAAOIL010000026.1 GCA_015163825.1 Alphaproteobacteria bacterium
AAGCGTGTGCCATTGCGAGACGACAGCAGAACCAGCACAGATTTTGCGCCATCTTTTTGGGCGGCATTGAGGGTGCGTTTGACATCGGCAACTTTTGAGGTGCGACTGCTGGCAATTTCTAAAATGACATCACCGCGTCTAAAGCCGCTTGCACCAGCCGCGCTATCGGGGTCTACATTGACGATAAGCACCCCGACCAAACCCTTTTCAATGGAGAGTTCTTGTCGTGTGGCATCGTCTAATGTGCGCAGACGCAAGCCCAAGACTTCGGCATTGTTGTCATTGGTGTCTTCGGTGGAACTTGTTTGTGTGTTGTCGGGTATATCTTCTGCCAAGCGCCCTGTAACGATACGCAAAGTGCGACGTTTACCATTGCGGATAACTTGCACCGACACGGCTTTATCTATTTTGGTATTCGCCACGATACGGGGGAGGTCGCGCATTTCTTCTATGGTTTGTCCGTCGAATCTGATGATGACATCGCCTCGTTTGATGCCGCCTTTGGCTGCGGGACCCTCTGGGCTGACTTCGGAGACGAGAGCGCCGCCTGTATCGTCTAGCCCTAGATTTTCTGATAGTTCTTTGGTGAGGATTTGAATACGCACCCCTAGCCAGCCCCGCCTTGTTTCGCCATATTCGCGCAATTGCGAGACGACCGTTTTAACAATATCGGCGGGGATAGAAAACCCAATGCCAACTGACCCACCCGATGGTGAAATGATAGCCGAATTCACCCCGATGACTTCACCCTTCATATTGAATAGCGGACCACCCGAATTACCACGATTGATAGCGGCATCGGTTTGGATAAAACTATCATAAGGACCCGCATTGATATTGCGGTTAATGGCAGAGATAACCCCTGCCGATAAAGAACCACCCAAGCCAAAAGGATTGCCGATAGCAATCGCCCAATCACCCACACGCACTTTATTGGAATCGCCCAATGGCACAAAAGGTAAATCTTTTTTCGCTTCCACTTTTAATACAGCGATGTCGGTTTTCGGGTCGCGCCCGATAATACGCGCCGGATATTCCCGCCCATCTGATAGTTTAACCGAAATCTCATCTGCTTTTTCAATCACATGATTATTGGTAATGATAATGCCGTCAGGGTCTATGATGAACCCCGAACCAAGTGACGAAACCTGACGCTTTTTTGGGGGCGCCCCATTTGGGCTTTGCTTAAAATAATCCTCAAACAAATCACCAAAAGGTGGTGGCAGTTGCGGCACATTACGCTTCTGGGCGATAATGGTTTGGCGCGTGGATATATTAACCACGGCTGGTGTTAGTTGTTCCGCTAAATCAGCAAAACTTGTCGGCAGGGGGGCGGCGCTCGCCACACCGACCGACAAAATAAAAAATGCAAAAAAGCCCAAGAGTGATGTTGCTATCGTTTTCATTATCTTTCCTTTTATTGAACAATCCAAATTAAGCCAACACCGATTATCAGTGCAACTATGCCCCCTATACGCAAAGAAAAAGAATCAGTCGTGCGCATCTGCTCCAATATGGAACGCAAAAATGACGGAAATAAGGCATAAAGTGTGCCCTCCACCACTAATACCAAACCTATCGCCATTATTATTTTGGCAATCATTTTGCATCAGAAAGAGTGCTGGCAGGGCAAAGCGAAGTGCTTAAACCTTTATCACCCGCCAATATAGCCTCCAAATCAAGGCGTTTCGCTGGCTTGACATTGCCCGAACGGCCCTCTTGCAAGACACTATTAGGATCTTTTAGGAAGCGGAAAAAGGCACTATCAGGCGATAAAATAAAAGTGGTGTCGTCATCATCTAATGCCTTCTCATAGGCTTGCATAGAGCGATAAAACGCAAAGAAGTCTGGATCTTGCCCATAAACTGCCGCAAATACTCTGTTGCGACACCTATCACCCTCGCCTCGTATTAGCTCGCTATCACGGGTCGCCTCCGCCAATAAAACAGTCACCTGCTTATCGGCTTGCGCCCGAATACCACGCGAAACTTCCTGACCTTTGGCACGAAACTCTGCGGCTTCTTGCTCCCGCTCTGTTTGCATACGCCTGTAAATCGCCTGACTATTTGCTGCTGGTAAATCGGCACGGCGAATACGAACATCAACAATCTCTATGCCGAAATCTGCCGCTTGTGTATTAACAATATCGCGAATACGTTTCATAAGTTCATCACGCTTATCGCGCACCACCGCCTGAAACTCCTCCTCGCCCAAAACAGACCGCATAGAAGAAGAAACCGTCGCCGCTAAACGAGATTGCGCCCGTGCCTCGTTACGCAAAGATGTGTAAAACTGGAGCGGGTCAATAATGCGATAACGCGTGAAGGCATCAACAACCAAACGCTTCTGGTCTGATGCTATCAACTCCTCCGCGGGGGAATCTAAATCCAATATGCGCTTGTCTATATAAACAACCTCTTGCACAAATGGGATTTTTACATGAAGCCCCGATTCAGAAATTACACGGCGCGGGTCACCAAATTGTAGCACCAATGCTTGTTGTGTTTGATGCACGGTGAATAAAGATGAAAGCGTTACAACAGCTATCGCCGCCGCCAACACTAATGCTATGATACCTGATGGACGCATTACTTAATATCCTTCCTTAGTTGGTCTAGCGGTAGGTAGGGCACAATACCACTACCCTCCTCTATGATAATCTTATTCGTATTGCTTAGCACGCGCTCTAATGTTTCCAAGAACATACGTTGGCGGGTAACGCCTCGTGCCTTCTCATATTCGCTGTAAATAGCCGCAAAACGACCCGCCTCACCATCGGCTTCCGCTATGGTTTGTGCCCGATACGCCTCCGCATCACGGCGAATACGTTCCGCATCACCCTGCGCCTCTGGCACGACACGATTGGCATAACTATTCGCCTCGTTACGCGCTCTCTCTTGGTCTGCCCGTGCCGCTTGCACATCACGAAAAGCGTCAATAACCGCCGCTGGTGGATCTACCTTCTGCATCTTAACCTGTGTAATGCCTATACCCGCACCATAACTATCCAATGTGCGCTGCATAAGGTCTCGCACCTGTTCCTCATTCTTTTGGCGTTGCTCCGTCAAAATAGGCTGGATGTCATTCTGCCCGACAATCTCGCGCATCGTGCTTTCGGCAACCGCCTTAACCGTGCCTGTAGGGTTTTGTATATTAAACAAAAACTGCGATGCGTCATTGATTAACCAGAAAACCGAAAAATCTACATCAACGATATTCTCGTCACCTGTAAGCATAAGACTTTCTTCAGGCACATCTAGCCCAACATTGCGGCTTTCATCTGTGCCGCGTATGCCGACATCAACCCGATTAACAATCGTAACTTTAGGTGTTAAAACCGTCTCTATCGGATAAGGCAGGTGGTAATTCAAACCCGGACTCGTTTGGGCATGAAACGCCCCAAAGCGTAAAACTACGCCTTGCTCATCTGCTTGCACACGATAAAATCCGCTCAACCCCCAGACCAATAACAATGCCGCCGCAATAAATGTGAAACCAGACTTGCCCCCTAAAGGTGAGCCGCCCCCGCCAAAACGAGTGCGCAACTCGCGAACGATATTGTCAAATTCCGGTGCGCCACCGCCGCCACCACGAGGCGCGCGACCACCGCCCCCGCCATTCGGTTTTCCATTAGAGTTCCCCCAAGGGTTTTGATTATTCCACGACATTATGATTCCTTTCCCAAGCCATATAGGCTATGTAGGGTGTATTCACTCATTTTTCAAGTAAGATAAAAGCAATATGAATATTATAGATGAAAATAAAGTCGCAAATGCCCTCGCCACCATAGCCGACCCCGAAAAGGACGGCGATATCATCGCTGGCGGACGCATAGCGGGTATCGTGGTCAAAGACCAACATATTCACATTATGCTGGATATAGAAGGACTAGAACCAGATAAAGCCGATGCCTTGCGTAAAATCTGTGAGGAAAAAGTAGCCGCCATAAAAGGAGCCCTATCCGCCACATGTATTATGACAGCCCATAAAAAAGAGGGGGCGCAAGAGCAAGAGGGCAAGCCCCGACCCGATGCCAATAGGGAAGTGCCCGCCATATTCAATAAAATAAAAAAGGTGATTGCCGTTGCCAGTGGCAAAGGCGGGGTGGGTAAATCTACCGTCGCTGTTAATCTGGCGCTGGCATTGCAACAACAAGGATTACAAGTCGGGCTATTAGATGCCGATATCTACGGACCATCTATGCCGCAATTGCTGGGTATAACCACCCGACCCGACACAACAGACGAGAAAAAACTTATCCCAATTGAAGTGGCGGGGGTGGCGACGATGTCTATCGGGTATATGGTGCCGCCCGAACAAGCCATGATATGGCGAGGACCTATGGTGCAAAGCGCCTTACTACAAATGCTGAACGATGTGGCATGGCAACCCCTTGATGTGCTGATTATTGATATGCCGCCCGGCACTGGTGATATTCAACTTACAATGGCGCAACGCATTCCTGTATCGGGGGTGGTGGTGGTCTCTACCCCTGCCGAAATTGCCCTTGCCGATGTGCGCCGCGCCGTGGAAATGTTCCGTGTGCTGGAAACGCCCATTATAGGGCTGGTGAATAATATGGCTTATATGGAAACGGGAGCGGGAACATCTAGGCTTTATCCTTTTGGTGAAAAAACGGCGGCGGGCATTGCTGAAGCAATTGGCATAGAAAATAATATCCACGCCTTAGCAGATATTCCCCTTGAACCCACTTTGCAAAAAGCAAATGATGACGGCACACCTTTATTGATAGAAAAACCCGATAGCCCTATCGCCCACACCTTCCGCACCCTAGCCAAAGAAATATGGGATAGACTTAAATCATAGAAAATTGTTTATGCTCTATTTCCGCTTCCATATAATATCTTAAAAAAGTAGCAGGGTCTAAATCAATATCGCCATCGCGCATTGTAATCGCAACGAACATTGCCGCCGCATGGGCTTGGCAATTGAAAGATTTTTTAGGATTGAACTCAATATCCGTAAAGCCTGTGAAGCGCTTCACTTCATCTGCGTGCGGCGACGCCTTTAGAGCCGATATATATAGCCAATCATAAAAAGAAGTTGTTGGTGTTAGTCCCCACACTTGCCCAAAATAATTAAATTCTTTGAGGTCGCCGCTTTCACGCAAACGCTCATCACGTTTGGCATCAAGTGATGTGCCATAATACAGGTCGGTAAAAGCCTCGCCATTCTTAAACACTTTGCTGCCCTGAAAAGCACATTCCACAGTCGTTTTTATGCCGTCAGGCAATGTGATTGCAAGATTGAAAGCACTTAACGCCCACCCCAATCGCTCAGATGATTTTGTAGAAATCTCTAGCGGCAACACATTTGGTATTTTCTTTCGTGCCGCCTCGTGCAGGGCAACTACATTTTTCTTTTTTTGCGAAGCAGAAAATCCAGCATTCCATTCTATATCTAGCATCTGTGAAGTGGCAGGCGATGGCTCTAATGTATGACGCGCAGGCGGCTCCGCCAACCCTGGATAGGGTGGTTCCTCTGCTAGAAATATCGGCCGTTGAGCCATTTTATATAGTCCTCTCTTTTTCCTTTATACTGCATGCAATAGTCGCGTGTATTAAAAAGGAAACTTCCTTGATTTATTTCTATCTGATTCGGGGGATTAATCATACTTCTAATTTTATCTTCATCTTCCGCATCTTTAATGTAAATTCCCCTGAAATGCTGCGGATTAATAGCACCTACCACGCGCACCTCTGCTTGTTGATTGGTTGGCATATAGGATAGCAAATTCTTATTCCTAGTATCTATAAGGTTTTTCTCACCTGCTATCGTATTTTTAAACATAGCCTCTAATGCGGAATCACCTTGAAAATCAGAAGGTGGTTTGCCACGAAAATTCCTTCTAACCGCATTGGCGGGGTAAAAACGACATTCATGTTCCCATAGAATATCAGGGGCGAGGGCAATCACACACCAAGAAACGGAATAATCCTTCTCTTGCATCGCCTTAAACATACCCGAGCTATGCGTAATAGAAAGACACACGCTATCTGGATTTTCATTTGTATTATCATTTATTATTGCCCCTACTTTCTCTGCTTCAGGTTGCGGGCATAATCCTTTATCAAAAATGGTGGGGAGATTATCAATTCTTGTGAAATGCACGAGACTTTTTATCGTGCGTTTTTCGGCAATGGTTTTGATTTTCCTTTTATCAATAAATGTCATTTTATACGCACTAGGGTGGTGAAGGCATAGGGATGGGAGTGGTGAGAGTTTGGTTCCATTAGAGGGTGGGTTTCGCGCGATGTTTCTTGCCACGCATCTGAGTTGGTAATATGAAAATAAGTGTCGCCTTCTATATCTGCATTGATTTGGGTTAGGTGAATGCAGCTGGCGTAGGGTTCAAATAATTTGTAGATTTTACCACCGCCGATAACCATAAGTTTTTCCCCGCCTTCACTCCCGCCCTCGCCTTCGCTAGCGGCGGCGATTGCTTCTTCTATTGTGGCGACACATATTACCTCTGGTGGCACATTAAGGGATTGGCTGGTCATAACGATATTCTTGCGATTGGGGAGTGGCTTGCGTGGTAGAGACTCCCATGTTTTACGCCCCATAAGAATGGGGTGCCCTGTGGTGATTTTTTTGAAGTGTTTTAAGTCGTCTGGTATGTGCCAAGGCATTTTGCCCCCTGCCCCGATAACACCATTTTGTGCCACTGCTACGACAAGTTCAATAGATATCATACGGCTATGGGGGCGGCGATGTTGGGGGCGGCGATATAATTTTTCAGTTCAATATCCTCATAGGTGAAGGCGAAAATATCTTTGAGTGCGGGGTTGAGGTGTAGTTGCGGCAGCGCCCCTATTTTGCGTGATAATTGCTCGCGGGCTTGGTCTTGATGATTGAGGTAAAGATGTGTGTCGCCTAATGTATGGACGAAATCCCCGACTTCCAACTCACACACTTGCGCCAGCATTGCGGTTAGCAGAGCATAAGAGGCAATGTTAAATGGCACACCCAAAAAGAAATCTGCCGAGCGTTGATAGAGTTGGCAAGACAGCCTGCCTTCAGCGACATAGAATTGGAATAGGCAATGACAGGGGGGTAGTGCCATATCTTCTACTTGGGCGGGGTTCCACGCTGTCACAATATGGCGGCGAGAATTTGGCTCTGCTTTTAGTCGCCCGACCAATGCGGCGATTTGATCTATGTGGCGACCATCAGGGGCTGTCCAGTGTCGCCATTGATGCCCATAGACAGGACCTAGATCCCCTTTTTCATCTGCCCAGTCATCCCAAATGCGCACGCCATTATCTTTTAGGTATTTGATATTGGTATCACCCGATAAAAACCACAGCAACTCGTGAGCGATAGACTTAAAGTGCAGTTTCTTTGTCGTCGCCATAGGAAAGCCTTCGCGCAAGTTAAAGCGCATCTGCGCCCCGAATATGCTTAGGGTGCCTGTGCCTGTTCGGTCGGTGCGCTCCACACCCTCCGTCATCAATCGCTCTAGTAAATCCAGATATTGCTGCATAGCCCTAGTTTCCACCTTTATTGCTTTTGATTCAACTCCCCCCTTTTCAATACGCTGTGGATATGTTATAAATAATCCGTCAGGAAACTGACTATAGCGATATACGGGCTTCGTAATAAACCTATCGGACGCGGGGGCAGCACCCGCCGCCTCCACCATTTTCTAGCGAACTGATTATGGGGGCGACACAGGATCGACGAGGGCGTAAAGGATGTATCCGTCGCTCGGCATGGCACCACCGTTAGCGGGCTTTATCGATAGTTGCAAATGACAACTACGCGGAGGTAGCAGTCGCTGCGTAAGCAGTGCCTCAGGCCTCATTTAAGTCCTTGCTCGTCGCAGAGTGAGGCGGGGTTCGGAAGGCACCTGGCAACAGAAGCCTTCCATTTTCTCTCTCACTTTCTCTCTCACTCTCTCTTTTCATTTATTCTTTACATTTGCGGCTATTCATATCATATTGCGCCCTATGCCACACGAGCCACCACCACCGCCCAAACAGGAGCCTGTCATAGATTATAGCAGTTGGCGCAATGTTGCCTTGCGTGGCATGTTGCGTGATATTTTTTACACTTTTATGTCTGATGGCATACCCAGCCCGCATCATTTTTATATCACCTTTGATACAAGAGCCCCAGGCGTAGATATTCCGAATCATTTGCTTTTGCAGTATCCAGAGGAAATGATGATAGTCTTGCAGCATGAGTTTGATTTACAAGATGTTGATGCGGGGGCTTTTACTGTCGCCTTAAAGTTTAATGGCAAGCAAGAGAATTTGACGATTTCGTTTGGCGCTATTTTGCGGTTTCACGACCCCTCTGTGCCGTTTGAGCTAAACCTAGAGCCACTGGATGAGGAAAAACTAGAGCGATTATGGGCGGCTATGGACGGCGATGAAGAGTTTCTTAATTTCAAAGAAGAAAAAGAAGAAACTTTTGGTGAGGTTATCCAGTTAGATAATTTCCGCGATTAGCGTATAGGATTGATGATGAAGACACGCACAGAGACAGATAGTTTTGGCGCATTAGATGTGCCTGCCGATAAGTATTGGGGGGCGCAGACACAACGTTCATTGGGTAATTTCAAAATCGGGGGGGAGACGATGCCAACGCCATTGGTGCGGGCATTGGGTATTGTAAAACGTTCTGCGGCAAAAGCGAATATGCAATTAGATAATCTAGAAACCGATATTGGCGCGGCTATCGTACAAGCGGCAGAGGAAGTTGCGGAAGGGAAAATGGCAGATCATTTTCCTCTTGTTGTTTGGCAGACAGGCAGTGGCACACAATCTAATATGAATGCCAATGAGGTTATCTCTAACCGCGCCATAGAACTTATGGGGGGGGCGATGGGGTCTAAATCACCTGTGCACCCGAATGATCATTGCAATCGCAGTCAATCGTCCAACGATACATTTCCCACCGCTATGCATATTGCTGCTGTGGAAGAAGCCGTGCATCGCCTTGTGCCAGCTTTGAAACATTTACACGCGGCACTCGCCAGTAAAGTAAAAGCATGGGAGGGTGTGGTTAAAATCGGGCGCACACATTTGCAAGATGCCACGCCCCTGACCCTGGGGCAGGAATTTTCAGGATACACAACACAAATCGCCTATGGCATAGCCAGAGTGGAAGGTGCTTTGCCGCGCCTTTATGCGTTAGCGCAAGGCGGCACTGCCGTTGGCACGGGGCTTAATACTAAACCGCAATTCGCGCAAGTCTTTGCAGATGAAGTGGCGGCTTACACCAAACTACCTTTCATCACCGCTGAAAATAAGTTTGAAGCCCTCGCCGCCCACGATGCCTTTATAGAAATGTCGGGTATGTTGAATGTCGTAGCGGCATCGCTGAATAAAATCGCCAATGATATTCGTCTTTTGGGGTCTGGTCCTCGTTCTGGATTGGGGGAGTTGAGCCTACCAGAAAATGAACCCGGCTCTTCTATTATGCCGGGCAAGGTTAATCCTACGCAATGCGAAGCGATGACAATGGTTTGCGCCCAAGTGATGGGTAATCATACCACCATCACTATTAGTGGCGCACAAGGACACATGGAACTGAATGTATTCAAACCAGTGATGGCATATAATTTAATACAATCTATGCGTTTGCTGGGTGATGCGGCTGTTAGTTTTACCGATAATTGCGTGGCGGGGATTGTCGCTAATGAGGATAATATCCGTGCCTTGACGGAACGTTCCTTAATGTTGGTGACAGCCCTTGCGCCAGAGATTGGTTATGATAACGCCACGAAAATCGCTAAAGCCGCCCATAAGAACGGCACAACATTGCGCGCGGAGGCGGTCTCTGGTGGTTATGTCACAGAAGAGCAGTTTGATGCCATTGTGCGCCCGCAAGATATGATTGCCCCTAAATAATGATTACTCTAATTCTTCTTCTTATTATTATTATACTCCTTATAGTTATAGCATTGGCTGTTTTGCCGCCTAGCGTTGTTCTATCGCTTCTATTGGTTGCTTTCCTCTTCTGGATTTTTTGATTCTATTTTTATGGCGGGGGCGACAATATCGCCTGTGAATAAAAATGTCTGTGTTGGCATTTCAAACTGCGCCTTTAATGTACGGCTGGCAATATCTAGCACCCCATCAAACTTGCCACTAAATTCTGTCGCTGTATTTTTAGGCGTAAAAGATATATCCGCCGCGCGGGTGCTGAATATGCCATCGCCTATATCAATCACTGCCAATGCTCGCGCGAACGCAAGCGGTGTTGAGGCTGCCCCATATAACTGCCCCGCTTTTGCTGTCAGATTGATATTGCCCTTTAAGTCCGTCAGCATATCGTGTGGTGTGGTTCCCCTACCCCCGATTTCAAACACACCCGATAGGGGGGCGTCCATTATGGCTTGCTCGTAAAGGCTGGTGAAAAATGCCCCGCCATTGATGTCGTCATATTCGCCGCGCAAATTAAAGGAGGGGGTGAGGCTACCCCCTTCGGCTTGCACTTCAAAAACCGCCTGCCCACCCCATAACGACACCGCTAGGGGTGCGGCTTCTAATACACCATCGCTCCATTTTATATTGCCAGCAACTTCATCAAAGGTGAAGCCTGCCAGCAATAATCGCTCTAGCCGCACTTCTAAATTAGCCTTGATGTCCGATAGAACGTTCCATTCTAGCGGGGCTTTAGACCATTTATTCTTGGCACTAAAAGCAGGGAGAAAGGGGGAAGCGTCAAAGTCGCTCAATAATATCGTAGCGTTAAAATTGGCAGGGGATTCGGAGCCGCTATAAGACCCCTCGCCGCTTAGCTGACCTGTTCCCAAACGCGCACTCAAATTGGAGAAACTAATCATATCTGCTGTCGCTATAATCTGGGCGTTGCCATTATATGCCACACCCAATAGGCTTTGCGCTTGTGTTTGTTGCACCTGTGCCATGCCCTCTAGACGTGCACCACCCGCAGACGGGCGTAGCGACCCCATAAAAGCAAATCTATCATCTGCCAAAGTTAGAGCAGCATCTACACTAGACAATGCCGCCGCTTGTGCGGTGGTGGTAATACGAAATGCGCCTTGTCTCTGCTTCTGCCGTTTATAAGAAGGGGGCAAGCTAAATAAATCTGCAATGTCGCGGGCGGTGCCATCACCCCGCAATGTCAATGTGCTATCGGCGGTCGTCAGGTCAATATCGCGCGAGGGCGAACGCAAAGTATAATCTAATGCTATCTGTTGTGCCTCACGCTTATTCAGAATTGCTGTGCCAATAAAACCACTCGTCCAATCTTGTTCATCTGGCGTGGGCAATCGCCATATCGCATTCAACTTTATATAGCGCCCCATATCCACCGACACAAACGGCACGGGCGGCAATAAACGAGACGACAAAGCCTGTGCATCATCTGCTTCTATCGCTAATTGCAACGCCCCATAAAGATGCCGAGACTGCACCAGCAACTGCCCCGATAATGTCGTTTCGGCATCAAGGTAAT
>JAAOIL010000027.1 GCA_015163825.1 Alphaproteobacteria bacterium
AGTGAGCAATGGAAGAAAATCTTCAACTGAAGCTAGAGACTTAGCCGCTCAAAAATTATCATCTACTGACCTTGTGAAAGCGCAAGCAATGGCGAGACGGTGCTTGGCTAGCAATTATCAAGACTGCTAATTTAGAGATTATTTCGGGCTTCATCTATAGCCGCCACTAACTCGTCGTAGTCTAATGCGCCTTTGTAGATTTTATTATTGATAATGAAAGAGGGGGTTCCGTCTATGTTTAGCGCGCGCCCTAAATTGTGGGTGGCGGTGATGTGGTCTTGAATATCACGGCGTTTGCCTTTTGTGAATGCCGCCTCTGGTTTGGCTTGCACGGCTTGCAAGGCGGCGCGGATTTCGCCTTCGTTCAAGCGGTTTTTGTTAGACATAAGCCGTGTGTGATAGGTGAGAAAATCTTGTGGGTTTGGCAAAGTCAAAGCGGCTTCTGCGGCTTGGCGCGACGCCTTGCCTAACACCGGAAACTCCTTAAATACCAGACGCACATCATCATTTTCACGCACAACACGCATTAGTTTTTTGAAACTGCGTTTGCAATAGCCGCAATTATAATCAAAGAATTCTACGATGGTGATAGGGGCGTTGTCTCTGCCCAATGTGAAATCACGCGGATTGCGATAAATCTCTGCATATTTATCTTGTAAAATGTTTTTCACAGATTTTTTCTTTTGCGCCTCTAAATGATCATAGACATTATCTATCGCCGCCTTCAGCACCTCTGGATTTTGCATCAGGTAATCGTGAATATAGGTGTTGATTTGTTTTTGGCTCGGCTCTGCCGCCTCTGCTTTTGCCGCCCCCACAAAAGCCGCCATTATAACCGCCAGCATTATAAATAGAATTCGCATTTTACTCTCCCTCTATGATGTCGCTTGCGCGTAAGTATTCTGTGCTAGATTTTTCTAAACCTTGCAAGGCTATTTTTGCATGACGCTTGGCGGCGGGGTTGCCGAGCAAAGCGTAATATTCTGCCAACGCCCATTGTGCATAAGCGGTTTTTCCTAATTGCCCATAAGTTTTGGATAGTTGAAAATAGGCGGCATTATTATAGGGGTCAAGGCGCAAGGCACGGCGCAGAATGGTTTCTGCTTCTTGGTTGAGTTGGGCTTGTGTCGCCTCGTCCATATTTTCTTGGGCGGCGAGGCTTAACTGACAAGTCGCCAGACCGATTAACAATAGGGGTTCGCGCCCCCGCAATGCTACGGCTTTTTTATAAGGCGCAATGCCTTTTTGGGCTTTGCCGTTTTCGTAATAGATTTGCCCTTTCAGCTCGTGAAACCATGGATTGCGCGGATATTGTTCTATCAATGAATCAATAAGGCGAATGGCATCGTCTAATTTGGCGGAGCGGTGATAGGCGATTGCCAACGCATACTGCGCCATCGGGCTAGATTTATCGCGCGCGTAACGCCTGAAAGTGCTGGTCGGGCTGTCTATAAAGCCGTGTAGTTTGGCACGCACCATATCGTGGCGGAATTGCAAAGCGGGGTCGTCTTTGGCATTGAAATAGGGGGATTTTTGCGCCCCCTCTATATAGGCACTGACACGGTGGCGGGGCATAGGGTGGGCGCGAACATAAGGGTCTTGGCTGGTCTCAGACAAAACCTCTTGCCCCGCAAAATTCTCCATCACAGAAATAATGCCAGCTGGCGATTGCCGTGTCGCTTGCAAAAGTTGCAGTGCCACAACATCTGCCCCCGCCTCTTGCCCCCGATTATAAACAAGATAAGTGCGCAATGCCACTTGCTGACCACCAGTGATAAGCGCAATACCCGCCTGTGGCGCACCCGCCAACATCGTGCCAAACCCCAATATGGTCGCCACTAAGGCAGCACGACCAGATTGCTTTCGTGCCAATGAACCACGCACAATATGCCCCGCACTAATATGCCCCGTCTCATGCGCTGTCACACCAATAACGGTATTCGGGGTTTCGGCTTGTAATATAAGCCCCGTATGGAAAAATATATTCTGCCCCCCCGTGACAAACGCATTAATGTTTGGGTCATCTACAATAAATAACCCGACCTGCTTGGGGTTTAAGCCAGCCGCCGCTAAAAGAGGATAGGTGTAATCTTTTAATAATGCCTCCGTCTCGCCATCACGGATAAGCGCTATCGCCGCCGCCTGTGTTGGCACAGACACACCAAACAAAACAGCAAACAATATCAGCAAGCGGGGCAACATAAGACTTAGCCTTCGCTATCCGTATTTGCTGGTGTGTCAGAAGCGGCTGTTTTCTTTTTACCCCACCAGCCCTTCTTTTTTGATTTTTCAGGCATGGTTTTTTGGGGGGGGGATTTAGAGGGCATAGGTTTTGAGGGTGGAGAACTTTTTGGTTTATCGGCAGCAGGCTTTGTTTTGGAAGGTTGAGGGCGCGAAGGTCTAGGTTTGGAAGTTGGCGCAAAAGTTGTTGTGCCCCCCTCTGTCGTGCCGCCTTCTACAGATTTCAATTCTGTTTTAATCGCCTCTTTTGTTTCGCCATCGGGGCGTTTGCCCTTATTGAAATTGCGCCTGCGTCTTTGTTTTGGCTTATCCGCATTAGCAGAAGCAGATTCTTTCTGTTCTATATTTTTTGGGGATTTTTGAGGAGGCTTCTGTTCATCACGCTCTTCCCGATTTTTGTTTTTATTGTGTTGCGGTCTTTGATTGCGCCCACCGCCTTTTTTATGCGTATTGCTTTTATGGGCATTGCCTGTCGGGGCAGGGGGGGCGCGTTCCAGTTTTTTGCTTTGTGTTTCGCCCGGCGCAATAACCGAAGCCTCCATAGAGGCGAGTTCGGCATCACCATTGATGATGATTTGCAAACCCGTTGCGGTTTCTAGTTCCCCGAAATGCTGGCGTTTATGATTCAGCAAATAATTGGCAACATCGGGTGGCACATTAAATTGTAGCAGATTACCTTTTTCGCTATTGGTGGTGAGGGTTTGCACTTGCTCCTCCATATGGCGCAATATATGCAGAGCCCTACTTTCTGTAGAGCGAATAATGCCCGTGCCATGACAATGATGACATTGCGTGGTGCTGCCTTCTAATACACCCGCCCTTAATCTTTGCCGCGACATCTCCAGCAGACCAAAACTGCTAATGCGACCGACTTGTAATCGCGCTCTGTCATGGCGAAGGGATTCCTTCAATTTACGCTCCACCGAGCGATTATTGCGGTGCTCATCCATATCAATGAAATCAATCACGAGCAGCCCTGCCAGATCGCGCAAACGGGCTTGGCGAGCCACCTCTACCGCAGCCTCCATATTCGTGGCGAGGGCGGTTTGCTCCACCGAGTATTTGCGGGTGGATTTGCCCGAATTGACATCAATCGCTACCAATGCCTCCGTCTGGTTGATGACAAGATAACCCCCCGATGGCAACACCACCTCTGGGCTGAACATCGCCGCCAACTGGTTTTCTACCTGATGCGCCCGAAATAGCGGGGCAGTGTCTTTATGCTCTTTCATTTTCTTAATATGAGTTGGCGATAGCAATTTCATATAATCCTTCGCCTCCTTGAAGGAGTCTTTACCACTGACGAGCACTTCTTCTATGTCGCTGTCGTAAATATCGCGAATGCAACGGCGAATAAGATTGCCTTCCTCATGCACCAAAGAGGGGGCAGTGCTGACGACGGTTTTATC
>JAAOIL010000028.1 GCA_015163825.1 Alphaproteobacteria bacterium
AATACTGACCAACCGATAATGTGCTTCGGCTGCCAGTTCTATCGGGTGTCGTTTCTTGCTTGCCCCCAACCATTTTGCAAACGCATCCATCAAGGCGGATACTTTGCGTGGATTAGGCAACACGACTGCCGCACCAGAAATCCGCACTGCCACCGAGCGATATTGCCCGACATTGCTATCATCAATACCTTTCAAAATGAGAGTGTGAATATGGAGAATATCTTTTTGTGTCACGCGGGAAGATTTTCGCCGCACCTGCGCCCGCACCCAATCTAGTGCCGCCACATGATTGACGGCTTCTAAATGTTCGGTAAGGGATTTGCCCCCGACGCTTATTCCTTTTTCGACCACCATTGCGGTCTCGTGTCTTGTCAGGGTGTTGCCTTCTATCGCGTTGCTGGCATAGGTGAGTTCCACCCGAAACCAATCGTCCAGATTACGCACAAGCCTATCTGCCAATGGCGGCAAGCCATCTAGCTGTTTCTTTTTAGCGGTTAGTTTTTCATAATTCATGCCCAAACCATAAAGTATAACCTTATGGTTTGCAAGTATTTACTACCCTAGCATTTCTGCCGTTTTTTGTAATAAATAGAAATATATCTCAATAAAAACCATAAACCATAAACCATAACCTTATGGTTTATTGCCCCATCGCCCCCGCCACTTTTTGGCAAGCGGATAGGGTTTGATCTATATCGCTATCGCTGATAGCATTGCTGAAGAACATATTATGATAGGGATGAAAGAGTATGCCGTGTTCCAGCAATTGGTCAGCGAAGGCGAGCGATAGTTTCATATCGCGCCTGCCGTCTTCTTTATTAATCATAATGAGGGGCATTTGCGCAGGCCCGCTTTGCGAAATAGCCAGCCCTGTTTCTTTTGCGATGCCTTCTAGTCCGTTTCGCAATGCTTGCCCCATCGCAATAGTGTGTTCGAGATAGTCTGTGCTTTGTATGAGTTCCAGCGTTTTCAAAGCTGCCGCCATAGGTGCAGCCGCCATCCAAAAGGAGCCGGTGACGAATATCTCGCTAGCGGCGGCTTTGGCTTTGTCGCTTCCCATCAGGCACGATAGCGCGTGTCCATTGGCGAGTGCCTTGCCCCAAGTTGAAAGGTCGGGCGCGACATCTATGGCTTGCCAGCTGCAATCGCGAGCAATACGAAACCCCCCTCTTACATCGTCTAATATGAGCAGGGCATCGTGTTCATCGCAGGCGGCGCGCGCGGCACGGGCATAGTCTAAATCGGGAGGCTCTTGCGTAGCGATAATATCGTGCTTATGCGGCGTTGCGAATATGGCGGCTAGATCATCGCCGGCTTCTGCCACGGCAGCCCTCAAACTTTCCGCATTATTATATTCGTAATGGATAAAATGCGCTCTATCTTCTGGCAATGTGCCATGCGCAACTGGCGAACACCAAGTCGTCGCGCCATGATAAGCCCCACTGGCAATCAACACTTTGCGCTTTTGACGATAATGGCGCGCCACCATTAACGCCATACTGGTAGCGTCCGTGCCATTCTTGCAAAACATACTCCAATCGCAATGCGTGATTTGCTTCGCATAAGCCTCCGCCAATTCCACCATACGGGCAGAAGGCGCGGTCGCAATATCCACCTCGCGCAGCTGATTGATAAAAGCCGCATCTATCTCTTCGTGACCATAACCAAATAATTGCGGACCAAACGCACACATATAATCTATATAACGTTGCCCATCATAATCCCATAAATAGGCACCCTTCGCTCTCGCATAAAACTGCGGCGTGCGAGGCGACTGATTGCCCACAGACATATGCCCATACACACCATTGGGAATAACCTTCCCCGCCCTCTCTAGCAATTCCTTATTCCGCTCTTCTTTCATAACCAAACTCTCTTACATTATGAGGTGCTTGTAAAGGGGGTGAAGTGTAAAAATTTAAACTTTCATATCCCATTGGCGAGGGCTGGAATTAAAGATGAAATCTTTGCAAACTTCATCTGCGACAGGCGTAAAAAATACGCTATCGGTGCTACGGCTTTTTGTCAGGCGCTTTGCTTTTCTATCTAAAAGGATTTTATTACCTTTTGCTTCTTCTGGTGCATCCGCATAATCGGCAACAAATAGCGGAAACTCATATTTCAGCATTGTTTCACCCGCATCCAATGTGCCGCCTGTTGCCCCCGCCTCAATAACAATAAGCGCACGACTAAGCGCAATGATTACCTTATTGCGCTCCATAGCACGATACCCCCGCCAAACCGCATCGTGGGGGAATTGGCTAACAACCAAAACATTATTCCAATCCCAAACATCGCGTAAATTTTTTTTAACTCGAAAATGCCCCATACCTTCAGGCAAAACGAATATCGTTTTGCCTCCCGCTTTCAAACTATTATAATGTGCTTCAAAATCTACACCAGTAGCATTTCCTGATACCACTACGATATTATGCTGTGCCGCCTGCCGCGCACAATCGGCTGTTATATTCAAGCCCTTCTCACTCGCCTTGCGAGAGCCCGCAATACCTAAGCTAGGAAAATTCAATAAATCCATATTTCCTTGAAAATGTAATTCGTGGGGAGATTTTTTACCCATAACAAACTTAATACGTTCTGGATACGCATTATCATCTTCTGTGATGCAGTGCGGATATTCACCTATATCCCAGTCTGTAATGGCTTGGCTCATTGATTATCCTTGTCTCCAAATGTTTTTACCATGCATAGTCCATAAACATTATTTGCCCCTGCTTCCTGCAATTTCATTGCGATAAATTGCAATGTGATTCCAGACTGATATTTATCATCAATCAGTATAATGTTTTTGCCGTTGACGTCAAATCCATTATTGTTATATTGAAGCCCTGCTTCGCTCCATATATCCCATTTTTCGTCAACCGATGCTTCTTTTATTTCATCTCGCGCGTTCGCGCAACTAAGGTGGCTTGTAATATCTGGCTTACTTATAGTGGCGGAAACTTTGCTCGCTATGTGGCTGGGCAAATCAAACGGCTTATTCGGGCGTGGTGGAGGGGCGCAAACACAATCCGCATCTTTATAATATGGCAGATCGCATATCGCCTTTGCCGCATATTCCGCTAGCTCATCGGCTGATGCTATATCTGCCTTTGTTTTTGCGTCATGTTCTAATCGACCTAATTCAGTATAGTTACCTATTTGCCCATCTTTAAAATTAAGTCCCAACGCCAAAGACAAAGCAAGACAATCACGCAAAAACACTCGCGCTCCTTGTTTTTTCTCCCATT
>JAAOIL010000029.1 GCA_015163825.1 Alphaproteobacteria bacterium
AACCAATCTGCTTGAATCGGTGTCTATGTTATCGGGTGGTTTGGGGGCGGGGCGTGGTTTGCGCGGCGCCACATTTGAAGCGCTTGTGCATACCCCTGAATATAATGAGGCGCATAATCAAGAAATTTATAATCAAGAGACGTGTATTGGCAGTTGGCAAGTATTGGCAGATATTATTACTGATGCGATACCATCACGCTTGGTGGTTAATTATAATGCGGGACAAAATGCCAGTCAGAGCGGTCGCCGCCTGACCCTTGATGGCGATGCGGTGCGCGGCCTAGAGATATTAAATGAACTGACACCGCAATTATGGCTCACCCCTGCAATGGATAGATTATTTGTTGATGGTGCCTCGGGGCGGCGCAAGTTTTTAGATCGCTTTGCCCAATCATTGCGGGCGGCATCGGCAAAACATTGGGGGCAATATGAACGCGCCATGCGCGAGCGCAATCGGCTTTTACAAGATAGCACGGGCGAGCAAACCAGTTGGCTAGACTCCCTAGAAGATATGATGGCGGCACAAGGTGTGGCGATAGCGGCAGCACGATTGCACGCTTTTGATGTGTTGGCGGCTGGTCTTTTATCAACACCGCAAACGCCATTTCCGTGTGCCGATATTGCGCTGGCGGGTGATTTGGAAGCGCAGTTGCGCACCCGCCCCGCCATAGAAGTAGAAGATGCGTTTCGTGAAACATTGCGTTCCATGCGCGGGCGTGATGGGGCGGCGGGGCGGGCTTTGTCTGGTCCGCATCGCAGTGATTTGATTGTGCATTTAGAGGGCAAAAATATGCCGGCGGCTGCCGCCTCCACAGGGGAGCAAAAGGGTTTGCTATTGGGCTTGCTATTGGCACAAGCCTACGCCATTGTAGGCGAGACGGGCAAAGCGCCTTTATTATTATTAGATGAGGTGGCGGCGCATTTAGATGCGACAAGGCGCCAAGCTTTAGCGGTTTTACTCGCCGATTTGGGCGCACAAGTTTGGATAACAGGCACAGATGCCCCTATTTTTGAGACAATGTTTGGTGGTGTGTTTGGTGGCGTGTCTGGGGCAACAAATGATTTAAAGCATATAGAATTAACCTGAACAAATAGGATATTGGATTGATATGACAGATGAAAATCACATAAATGAAACAGACTCTGAAACAGACTCTGAAATGGGTGCTGAAATGGGTGCTGAAGCAAAAAATGGGGCAGAATCTGCAATAGAAGAAAATTACGATGCCTCTTCCATTAAAGTTCTAAAAGGGCTAGAGGCGGTGCGCAAACGCCCGGGTATGTATATTGGTGATACAGATGACGGCACGGGCTTGCATCATATGGTGTATGAGGTGGTTGATAATGCCATTGACGAAGCCTTAGCGGGGCATTGCGATAAAATAGAGGTGACATTGAATGCCGATGGCTCGGTGCGGGTGCTTGATAATGGTCGTGGTATCCCGACCGATATGCACGAAGGCGAGAACATTTCTGCGGCACAAGTTATTATGACGCAATTGCATGCGGGTGGTAAGTTTGACCAGAATAGTTATAAAATATCGGGTGGTTTGCATGGCGTTGGTGTTTCGGTTGTTAATGCTTTGTCCGATTGGTTGCAGCTGACGATTTTCCGCAATGGTCGGGAACACCAAATGCGCTTCCAACATGGCGAGGCGGATGCTGATTTAGAGATTGTTGGCGACACAGATATTACAGGCACGCAAGTTGTGTTCCACCCGTCAGATAAAACTTTCACGATGCTGGATTTTAGTTTTGATATATTAGAGCACCGCTTGCGGGAACTGGCATTTTTGAATTCGGGCATTGTTATCGTTTTGACCGATGCGCGGGGTCCAGAACCGCGTATTGTTGATTTGGCTTATGAGGGGGGTTTGCAAGAATTCGTGCGTTATCTTGATCGCAATAAAACGGCTTTGGGGGACGCGCCTATCAGTTTGCAAGCCGAGCAAGATGGTATTGGGGTTGAACTGGCTTTGTGGTGGAATGATAGTTATCACGAGACGGTTTTGTGCTTCACAAATAATATACCCCAACGTGATGGCGGCACACATTTGGCGGGGTTTCGCGGCGCTATGACACGCACGGTGAATGCTTATGCCCAAAGTTCGGGTTTGTTGAAGCGCGAGAAAATCACTTTAACAGGCGATGATAGTCGTGAAGGATTAACGGCGGTGTTATCGGTGAAAGTGCCCGACCCGAAATTCTCCAGTCAAACAAAAGACAAACTCGTTTCATCAGAGGTGCGCCCTGTTGTGGAAAGCATTGTTAATGAGGTTTTGGGGTCGTGGTTTGAGGAACACCCGCAAGAAGCAAAAGCCATCGCCGGTAAAGTGTTAGAGGCGGCGATGGCGCGCGAAGCGGCGCGTAAAGCGCGCGAGCTGACACGGCGCAAAGGGGCGTTGGATATTTCTAGTCTGCCGGGCAAGCTAGCAGATTGTCAATCGCGCGATCCGGCTTTGGCAGAACTCTTTTTGGTGGAGGGCGATTCTGCCGGCGGCTCTGCCAAGCAAGCGCGCGATAGGGCACATCAGGCAGTTTTACCTTTGCGGGGTAAGATATTAAATGTGGAGCGGGCACGATTTGATAAAATGTTATCGTCCGTTGAGATTGGCACTTTGATTACCGCCCTTGGCGCGGGTATCGGGCTGGAAGAATTTAATATAGAAAAGTTGCGCTATCATAAAATCATTATTATGACCGATGCCGATGTTGATGGCGCCCATATTCGCACTTTATTATTGACGTTCTTTTATCGGCAAATGCCAGAAATCATTGAACATGGCTATCTCTATATTGCCCAGCCACCGCTTTATAAGGCACGACGCCAAAGTTCGGAGATTTACTTAAAAGATGAAGCCGCCCTTGATGATTATTTGATTGAGGGGGGCTTGAACGAGGCACGGCTGGTCTTGGAATCGGGCGAGCAACGTGTTGGCGAAGATCTGCTGCAATTGGTGGCAGAGGCGCGCGCTGTCGTGCAGATATTAGATGCCCTGCCGCCTAAATATCCTAAATTTATTATAGAGCAAACGGCGATTGCGGGGGCGCTGACCCCTGAGATTTTATCCAAGCATGATTTGGCAGTAGAAAGTTCAAAATATATTGCCTCACGCCTCAACCTTATGTTGGACGAAATAGAACGCGGCTGGGAAGGCATACCTTCGGGCGATGGTGGTTTAACCTTTACGCGTGAATTGCGCGGTGTGCGTGAAGAAGTGCAGATAGATGGTCCCCTTGTTGGGGCGGCAGATATGCGCCGCCTTGATGCGATGAGCAAAACATTGCAAGAGGTTTATTTGAAGCCGTCAAAACTGATATTAAAAGAGCGCGAAATAATGATTGATTCGCCGTCGGGCTTTTTAAGCGCGGTGATTGAAGCGGGCAAACATGGCGTTAGTTTGCAACGTTATAAGGGTTTGGGCGAGATGAACCCCGACCAGTTATGGCAAACCACATTAGACCAGAATGCCCGTTCTTTATTGCGGGTGCGGGTGCAAGATGTTGCCGATTGCAATAATTTGTTTGAGCAATTAATGGGTGATGTGGTGGAGCCACGCCGTGCCTTCATACAAAATAATGCGCTGGCTGTTGCCAATCTGGATATTTAGCGACTCTTTATATACAGAGCGCAATATAGTATGGGATTATGAGCAAAGCCAAAAAATTTTTTTCGCGTGAGCATTTTTTCTCTCTGTCTTGGCGTGGGTTATTTTATTGGAGTGTGGTGTTAGGGCTATGGGGTGGTTTTGCGGTCGCCGGCATTGTGTTTTATTATGCCCTAGATTTACCCGCCACAGATGATTTATGGAAAGCCTCTGGTCGGGTGGAAGTGCGTGTTTATGGGGCGGCGGTCAGTGGTAATGAGCGCACCAATACTTTATTGGCACGGCGCGGGCGACAACGCGGTGCTGCTTTGCGTTATCAATCCATGCCCTCGCATTTGGTAGAGGCGGTGGTCGCCATTGAAGACCGCCGCTTTTTTAGTCATTGGGGGCTAGATCCGCGCGGGCTAGCGCGCGCCATGATTAATAATTTGCTGGCGGGGCGGGTTGTGCAGGGCGGCTCTACCATTACCCAGCAATTGGCAAAGAATGTCTTTTTAACCCCCGAGCGCAGTTTCAAACGCAAAGTGCAAGAACTGCTTTTGGCATTTTGGTTGGAAGCGCAGTTTAGCAAGCAAGATATTTTGGCATTTTATTTGAACCGCGTTTATTTTGGAGCGGGGGCGTATGGTGTGGCGGCGGCGGCGGAAACTTATTTTGGCAAGGCGGTGCAAAATCTTGACCGCAGTGAGACATCTTTATTGGCGGGA
>JAAOIL010000030.1 GCA_015163825.1 Alphaproteobacteria bacterium
AAGGCTTAATGCCCCCCGATACATTCAAGAATATATTAGACTTATATTTTGGCGGTGATATGGAAGCCTCTGTTGGTCTGGCGGGACAAACGGCAGGGCTGATAAAAGCGGTGGAACCCGTGCAAACAATCATTGATAATATGGTCGCAGAGTTTCACACCATCACATCACGATTGGGACAATTAGGGTCGGGCAAAAGTTTTTAATTTGATAATGGCGTGGCGGAAATTATTATGCCGTCTTCATCGGCATAGAGCCAATCGCCCGCGTGTATTACCACGCCGCCAAAAAATAGCCGCACATCATAAGTGCCTAGCCCACGTTTTTCACTCTTTTTGGGGTGGGCGGCTAAGGCTTTGATACCGATTTTGGCGGCTTTTAATTCGGCACAATCGCGGACACAGCCATTGATGACAAGCCCCGCCCAGCCATTATCGGCAGCGAGCGTTGCCAGATTACCACCAAATAAAGCACATTGCATAGAAGCACCGCCATCAACCACCAGCACCTGTCCGTGCCCTTGTGTTTCTACGGCTTCGCGGACTTTGCTATTGTCCTCAAAGGTGGCGAGGGTTTTGATTTGACCAGAGAAGCGGATAATGCCGCCAAAGTCGTGAAATGTCGGGGCAACATAGCGCAAGCCACCAGCCGCATCGGATAAATCAGTCGTAGCGAAATCACTCAAAAGTTTCACTCAAAAAAGAGAGCCGCTTAAAACTGGTTCATCGTGTTGTCTTCACCCGATGCCAATAGCGCATTATCGCCTGAGAAATATTCCTTATGGTCATCACCGATATTGGAACCCGCCAAGTCTTGGTGCTTCACAGAAGCCTGACGGCGGCGAATCTCTTGTCGCTGAATATCACGCACATAAGCCAGCATACCCAAATCCCCGAAATAACCTTCCGAGAGAATATCTGTGCCCAATGCCGTTTCGTGATAAGTCGGCAAGGTAATCAAATGGTGGAAAATACCCGCCTCACGCGCCGCATCTTTTTGGAAGGCTTGGATAAGACCATCGGCTTCTTGTGCAAGCGCACTCGCATCAAATTCTGCCGCCATAAGACCATCGTCGCCATTGGCAATAGACGTGGCAGGGTCAGGATAAGCCGAAACATCTTTGCCGTCCGCCACCCATTCGCCATAGACTTGGTCGCGAAAAGCGCGTGTCCAGTTGAAACTAGGCGAGTTGTTATAGGCAAGTTTCGCATTCGGAATAACCTTGCGCACCCGCGAAACCATAGCGGCAATCTGCCCAACATGCGGGCGCTCCGTTTCAATCCATAATAAATCGGCACCATTTTGCAACGATGTGATGCAATCAAGCACAACACGATCTTCGCCCGTATCATCTTTGAAAGCAAACAGACCATTCGCTAGACGCACAGGCTTTACCTGCTTGCCGTCTTGGGTAAGCGTAATCTCGCCTTGTGCCAATTTAGAAGGGTCAGCCACTTCTTCGGTTTTCAAAAACGCATTATATTGGTCGGCTAAATCACCCTTTTTATTTGAAACAGGGATTTTCTGCGTCAGACCAGCGCCGAGCGAATCTGTCCGTGCCACGATGACACCATCATCAACACCCATCTCCAAAAAGGCATAACGCACCGCATTGATTTTTGACAAAAAGTCCTCATGCGGTACCGTCACCTTACCATCTTGGTGACCACACTGCTTCGCATCTGACACCTGATTTTCTATTTGGATACAACACGCCCCCGCCTCTATCATTTTTTTGGCGAGCAAATAAGTTGCTTCCTCATTACCAAAACCAGCATCAATATCGGCAATAATCGGCACGACATGGGTTTCAAAATTATCAATCTTAGCAAGAGCGGCTTTCTCATCGCCAGCACTTTTGCGGGCTTCGTCTAGTTCAATAAAAATATGGCGTAACTCGCGCGCATCTGCCTGTTTTAAGAAAGTGTAAATCTCCTCAATCAAATTAGGCACCGAAGTTTTCTCATGCATAGATTGATCCGGCAATGGTCCAAAATCAGAGCGCAATGCCGCAACCATCCAGCCGCTCAAATAAACATAAGACTTATCTAATGTGCCACGATGACGCTTAACCGCCATCAACATTTGCTGTGCCGTGAAACCATGCCAACAACCCAATGATTGCGTATATTGGCTGCTATCTGCATCATAGGCCGCCATATCTTTGCGCATAATACCCGCAGTATAACGCGCAATATCCAGACCCGTGCGGAAGCGATTCTGTAACTGCATCCGTGTTACATAATCAGCATTTATCGCCGCCCAAGCACTGCCCTGCGTCTTTAATTTTGCCGCATTCTCTTTAACCAATTGTGTGTAGTTCATAATCGTCTCCCCTTATTGATGATGTGTGCGCCTTCCTTACACAATCAGCACCGCAAAAGCAATAGAATATTGCGCTAAATTCACAAGATTTTGCATAAAATATCAAAATGTGTCGGTTTTGGGTAATAAATATCAGTTTTGGGTAGTAAATACCATGCTTGCTATAACAACTGAGACACGCTAGAGAAGGGAAATCATGGCGAAAGACAAGAGCAAAAAGCAATTTAGACCAAAACCGCGTTTGCCGCGTGGCTTTCGCGATATTGGTGGCGCAGAATTAGAGCGCCAACAACAGATGATAACCACCCTCGCCGCCGTTTATCGGCTACATGGTTTTATGCCGCTAGATAGTGCCGCCTTTGAATATGCCGATGCACTGGGTAAGTTTTTGCCCGATGATGATCGCCCGAATGAGGGTGTCTTTTCGCTACAAGATGATGACGAGCAATGGTTGAGCCTGCGCTATGATTTGACCGCACCACTAGCACGATATGTGGCGGAGCATTATGATAGCCTGCCCAAGCCGTTTCGCCGTTATCAATGGGGGCACGTCTGGCGTAATGAAAAGTCCGGTCCCGGTCGCTATCGCCAATTTTTGCAAATGGATGCCGACACAGTCGGGGCGGCGAATATGGCAGCCGATGCCGAAATTTGTATGCTGGCTGTGCGTTGTATGGAGGCGGTCGGGTTATCAAAGGGGGCGTATCAAATCCGTGTTAATAATCGCAAAATAATGGACGGCTTATTACAAGTTATTGGATTATCGCCCGATGATGAGAATTACGAACAACGGCGCCTGACTATTTTACGCGCGATGGATAAATATGATCGGCTGGGAGCGGCGGGTGTAGAGGCTTTATTGGGGGCGGGACGCAAAGATGAAAGCGGGGATTTCACCAAAGGTGCCGAATTAACCGATGCGCAAATCGCCCCTATTGCAAGGCTTGTAGCAATTCCAGATGATGACCGCACCGCAACATTGGCGGCAATGGCAGAGCTTGTCGGGGGGAATGAGAGTGGTAAAAATGGGCTGGCAGAACTAGCAGAAATGGACGAACTCTTTACTGGGCTTGGGTTTGGGGCGGAACAAATTTGTATTGCGCCGCCTGTTGTGCGGGGGCTGGGCTATTATACTGGTCCGATATTTGAGATTGAACTAGGCTTTGAAGTGGAAGATGAAAACGGCAAAGCTGTGCCTTTTGGCTCTGTTGGTGGGGGGGGGCGTTATGACGATTTAATCAAACGATTCAAGGGCGTAGAAGTGCCCGCAACGGGCATATCTATTGGGATTAGTCGCTTGGCGGCGGCTCTGGAATTGCGCGATGGCGCGAAAATGGGCGCAAATTCACCGCCTGTTATCGTGCTGGTGATGGATAAACAAGACCGCCCCGACCTGCTGGAACTGGTGCAAACCCTACAAAAAGAAGGAATTGCGGCTGAGATGTATATGGGCGATAGCGCTATGAAAGCCCAATTGCGCTATGCCGATAATCGGGGGGCATGGTTGGCATTAATTATAGGCGAAGACGAGCGCAAAGCCAATGTCATCACCATTAAAGACCTGCGGCTAGGGCAAGAAAAAGCCGCCACAATTCAAGATAATAAAGAATGGCGGGCATCTGCCCATGCGCAACAGCAGATTCCTCGTGCTGATATTGTTGGGAGAATTAAAGAGATTTTGGGGTCGTAAAGTTCATATTTTGTGTATAATTTTTTATTTTTTAGGTAGTTCATTTTTTGTGTATTGTGAGTTCATTAAAAATGAATGTGCTATTTTGCTTTACTTTGTTTAGAAAATATGAATAATAGAGGGTATGAATGAGGAATATCAAGAATTGGAAGAAGCACCGACTTCTATCAAAATGCCAGTTGGGGGTGGTTATAATTCTGCTTGGAAAAAAAACAGATTACTTGGTACGGCGAGTGATGTGATTGATGCTTTTGGAGGGACAAAAGCCCTTGCCGATATATTGGGGGTAAGACCTTCTGCGGTGTCCAATTATCGAAAACTGGGATTTCCTGCGAAAGCATATTATCAATTGGCACAAATGGCACGACAACGAGGTTTGAATGTAGCGGGAATTGTATTTGGCGGGATTATACCTGAAACAACACGCCCACCTAAAATGGCAACAAATATAGAAGAGACAACAAAAATAACGCCGCGCGATTTTTTTGCAAGCAAGGGGTTTGATGAGATTGAGACAGCGATATTGCAACCAGCCGCGCCTTATATCAATTTGCTGGGGGAGGAAATGCAGAATCGGCTTTATCGTTTTACGGATCCTGCGGGGGAGCAATTATGTTTGCGCCCGGATTTAACGGTGCCGACTGCCCTTGCCTATATTGCCTCTGGTAAAAAGACGCGGTCGCTATTTTCTTATGAGGGGGTGGCGTTTCGTTATCAAAGGCGGCAACAAACAAAAGACGGCAAAGCGCGCGAATTTATTCAAACAGGGATAGAGATTTTGGGGGACTCTAAATATCCTGCTGAAGATAATGCGCTTGTGTTGGGGACAATTTTGGCGGTGATAGATCAGGCGGGGTTATCTGATTATAAAATCAAAGTGAATGATTTTAGAGTTTTTCCTTTTGCCGTAATGGCGATGGAACTGGGTGAAAAACTTACACAACGTTTGATACGCCATTATTATAGAGGGCGTGATATGGAAAAATTATTAGATAGTTGGGACGCTGGCGTAAGGGGTGGTGAAAGTGCCAGTGATGAAAAGGAGAGCGATGAAAAGGAGAGCGATGAAAGAGAGAGTGATGATAAGGGGGCTGATGATAAGGGGGCTGATGATAAGGGGATTGATAAAAATATTTTGACGGCAGGGCAAAAGCAACAATTGCAGAAATTATTATCATTAAGGGGTACGCCCGAATCTGTTTTGATGGGAGCGTTAATGATTATTGATAGTAGTCCTGTCCATGAATTTTTTGCCTTTGATGGTTATTGGAAGAATTTGGCAGGGGCTATTGGTATATTGCCTGAAAATTTACAATTTGATATGACGCAAGGGCGCAAAATGTCCTATTACACAGGCATTAATTTTGAAATCTATGCGCCCCAATTGGGCAATAATAAACCGATAGCGGTCGGGGGGCGATATGATAATTTATTACGGGGCTTGGGGGCAAAGCAAGATATTGCTGCTGTTGGCGGGGTGATTTTTCTCGACCGCCTAGAAGAAGCCTTGTCATTACAGGGGGAAAATTTATCATGAAAGAGTTAATCATTGCTGTGCCGTCTAAAGGGCGACTGGAAGAAAAAGCCTCTGCGTTATTTAGGGATGCGGGATTGGCATTAATACGCCCGATGCGTGGCTATGAGGGGCGCATAAAGGGGCTGGATAAAACGCGGGTGCTTTATTTATCGGCTGGTGAGATTGCTACACGCCTGCTGGCGGGTGATGTGCATTTGGGGATTACCGGCGAGGATTTATTGCGTGAAAAATCGGCAGATATGGAATCTTCTGTGAGCCTATTGCACCCTTTGGGGTTTGGCAAAGCCAGTGTTGTGATTGGCATACCCGACGAATGGGCGGACATAACGACAATGGATGATTTGGCAGAAATGGCGGTTGATTTTAGAAAAAAACATAATCGCCCTATCCGTATTGCCACAAAATATCGCCGCCTTACGGGTGATTTTTTAAGCAATCATGGTGTCTATGATGCGGTAACAGAATATAGTGATGGTGCCACCGAAGGCGCACCCGCCAGTGGGGCTGCCGAGGCGATTGTTGATATAACCTCCACTGGCGAAACCTTAAAAGCCAATGGCTTGCGCATATTAAAAGATGGCTTGCTGTTAGAGAGTGAAGCCAATCTGGTGGCGAGTCTTGGCGCAGCATGGGAGGAAATACCGCTTTTGCAAGCGAAGGCTTTGCTGACACAATTGGAAGCCCGCTTGCGCGCGCCACGTTATTATAAAATGCAATTGATTGTTTATGGCACGGCGGGATATGGGGCGGGCACACAATATGATATTGGCATAAATTATAAAGAAGAAGTTGAAAAATTCACAAATAAATATGGCGCTCATTATATTGGGCAGAATAAATTCTTGGTGCCAAAAAATGAAGGCAGTATCCATGAGATTTGCGAGGCTTTATTAAAAAGGTTTGCGTGTGATGCCATTATACAAGAACCCGAACAGGTGATGATCTATAAGCAGAATAATTTATTCTTTTCGCGCTTGTTGAGTGGGTTGGAAGACGCTCTATGACACCCGCCATTGCCTTAACCATTATTGCCACATCATTGGGGACGGCTTTTTTATCGGGCATATTTGGTATGTTGGGTGGGGTGATTTTAATGGCCTTGTTGGTGTCTCTTTTGCCAACGATAGGGGCGGCCTTTGTTCTGCATGGGTTGATACAACTGACCTCTAATGGCTTTAGGGCATTCTTAAATCGCGCCGATATTCAATGGCGTATTATTGCTTTGTTTTTGGTCGGCGGTGTTGGGGCATTGGCGTTGTTGTCGCTGGTGCGCTTCGCCCCCGATAAAGCAGTCGTGCTATTGTCGCTAGGGCTATTGCCATTTGCGGCGGCGGCTATCCCGAAATCGCTGGCGCTTAATGCCGAACGCCCCGCCCACGCGCTATTATCGGGGCTGACTATCACAGCCACGAGTTTGCTGACGGGTGTGGGTGGTCCTTTGCTTGATGTTTTCTATCAACGCACCAGCCTGACCCGCCATCAAGTGGTGGCAACAAAAGCGGTCGCACAAGCCCTCGCCCATATTGCTAAAATCATTTATTTTGGTGTGTTGGTCGCTAATGCCAATAACAACTTTCCCGATGGGGTGTTGTTGGGTGTGTGTGTTATCACCACTATGATTGGCACAACTTTTGGCAAACGCGTTTTGGATAATATGGCGGATGCGACATTTTTTCGTTGGACGGGACGGATTATTTACACACTAGGTGTCATCTTGATTGTGCGTGCCATTATGGTTTGGTAGGTTTTTATTTAAGAGAGTTTATTGTTCTCTAAAGGCGATGCTGGTGGCGCGATCCAGTGGTGTGAATATATAACTCAATATGGTGCGCTTCGCCCCGATGATGTCAATCACTGCCGCCATGCCTGTGGTAATCTCCACTGCCTCATCTGATTTAGAAAACTTAATTGTTGGCACTTCTATGACGGTGAGATAATAAGGCGGCAAAGAGGGGTCGTCTTGCATGGTATTGCTGGCGATTTTTAACACCCTGCCTTCTAAATTGCCATAACGCGACACATCATACGCCGATAAAGAAATCTGGGCGATTTGACCCGGAAAAACACTGGCAATATCTTGCGCAGATAATTTGGCTTCAACGATAACATTCTTTTGGTCGGGGACAATCTCTGCCAATACCGTACCTGCTTGCACCACCGCACCCTCTGTTTTGACGTGCACTGCTGATATAACACCATCGGCAGGGGCGCGCACTTCCGCATTATTAACTTTCATACGAAACGCATCTTCACGCGCATTGGCTTGGTCGGCTTGGGTTTGGACATCGGCTAACTCTCTGGCGGAATCGGCGCGGAAGTTGGAAGCGGTCGCTTCATATTCACTACGCCCCCGCTCCACCGCTAATGAGGCTTGCGCCAAACGACCATTAAGGTCAATCATCGTCAGGCGCGGCTCGTGCCCCCCCTCAACGAGGGGTCCGTATACTTTGATTTGTTCTTTTATATTTTGCACAATGATTTCGCTTTCACGCACTTGCTGGTCAATCACGATGAGGCGTTTTTGCAGCGCATTCAAACGACGTTCAAACACCGATTGCTCCGAGGCGACCGCATCCGGGAACTGGCGGCGCATCCAAGCGGGAAACGCAATATCTTCTGCCCCATCTTTCTCTGCCGTGAGACGCACCACTTTTGCCAGTGCCGATAGGCGCATGATTTCATTATCATCAAAATTAGCATTAACCTCTTCATCTTCAAGGCGGAATAAAACATCGCCCTTCTCTACCCTATCACCCAAAGCAACACGGATAGTAACCAGACTGCCCGATAAACGATTTTGCACCAGTTGCACAGAACCCGGCGGCACAACCTGACCCTCAGCACGGACAACAGAATCAAGCTCTGTCGTTGCCGCCCAGAAAACTAAAATCGAAAAGAATGCCGCAATAATAATGAAAACACGCCGCCCTTTTAATTGGGTCGGGTCTTCGTCAATATCTATTTTTTGCCCCGCCATCATCAGCGCCGCCATAAGCGGGTCTGGGGGGGGGCTGGTTAGTTTTTTATAAACACTACGCACTTGGCGCCAGCCATTATAGATGCTGGCAGCGATGCGTAAAATATGCCCCTCTAACCATTTGCCGATATAAGTGGTGCGAAAATTATCTATCCTTGTCTTCACAGGGCTGTTTATATAAGTCGTGATAAGCCACGCTAGACCTTGCTTGATATAAGCGGACGCAAGGGCGCGCGCCTCTTGGGAACGTTGCTTGACCTGCCCGAATATCGTTTTTAATCGCTCTATGAATTGTTCCATTATATCTGCCTATTATTGTGCGGGTTGAGGGGGCGCTTGCGGTGGTGTGCTGCCGCCTTGTGGTGTGCTACCGCCTTGTGGTGTGCTGCTGCCTGTTGGTTGCGCTTGGGCTTGCTGGTTTTGCAAGCGCTGTAATATCTCATCGCGAGGACCATCAGCAACAATGCGCCCATTATCAACAACCATTATCCTATCCGCCATCTGCAACATCGAACCCCTGTGTGTGACAAATACACAAGTCATCCCCTTTGTTGCCGCATCTAATGAATTGACAAGCGCTTGTTCCGTGCCAGCATCTAGGGCGGCTGTCGGCTCGTCCAATAATAAAATGGACGGCTTGGCTATCATCGCCCTCGCTATCGCCAATGATTGACGCATACCCGCCGATAGCTCGTTACCACGCTCGCTGAGCTGGAAGTCAAAACCGCCCGGCAAAGTGCCTATGAAATCCATAGAACCAGAAGCCGTCGCCGCATCTATTAAATCTTGATCGGTCGCATCGGGCGCACCCATAAGAAGATTCTCACGCACACTGCCCGAAAATAAAACCGGGTTTTGAAACACGATAGACATATTATTGCGTAAATCATCAGGGTGGAGATGACGGACATCGGCATTATCTACCATAACAAGACCGTTATTCGGTTTCTGTAGCCCCATGAGCAAGCGCAAAACAGTCGTCTTGCCCGTGCCAATGCGACCCAAAATACCAACACGCTCGCCTGCCGCAATTTCAAAATTAACATCATTTAAGGTCGGGTCCTCACGACCCTCGTAAGCGAAAGTGACATGGCGGAAACTAATATCGCCATTGAGCTTATCACGGCGGATTTGACCCGCACGGGATTCTTCGTCAGTGGTGCCGTCCAACAACGCCCCGAGACTGCGATAGGCGGCAACGGCTTGATTCAAACGACCCAATAATTGTGTCAGCTGACCCAAAGGGGCTAACACCCGACCCGATAGAATAACGCAAGCAATGAGCTTACCCATCGTCAATGTGCCATCAGCGATAAGGAACACGCCATAAACAACAATACCAATCTGGCTGAGCTGTTGTCCCAATTGTGTAACGTGCTGCGTGAGTTGCGAAGTGAAACGAGTCTTGCGGTTGGCGACCGCCTGATTAACCACAGATTCTAACCAACGACGACGCAACATAGATAAGCCCGTCATGGTTTTTAAGGTTTCAAGAGCCGATATCATTTCTACCATAACGGCTTGCTTGCCCTGCCCCTGCATCATACCCGCCAAAGTGAGACGGCGCATAACAGGCTGTAATAAAATACCAAAAAGCACCACGCCTAGCACGATGATAGCCGGCACTGCCGCAACAGGACCGCCAATGCCCCACAACACAAATAAGAACAAGACGATGAAAGGTAAGTCAGAGAAAACGGTGAAACTGGCAGAGCCAATCACTTCTTTTAGGACTTCAAAATCGCGCACGGTGTTTGATAATGCCCCGACCGCTTGCTTGTTAAGCGATGTATCATGGCGGGCGATGCGGTGGAATAAAGTTTCAGAAACCACCCTATCTACCCTTGCCCCTGCGGCATCTACGAACTGACCGCGAATGGTTTTTAAGGTGAAGTCAAAGACGATAATCACCATCATAATAATGGTGAGACCCCACAGGCTTTCTATCGCCTCGTTCGGGATGACGCGGTCATAGACGGTCATAATATAAAGCGATGAAGCGAGCGCAAATAAGTTAATCAATACGGAAGCGGCTATCACTTGCATATAGACTTGGCGACACGCCAAAACGGGACCCCAGAACCAATGGCGCATATATTCGCCAGTGTCGCGAAGAGCGGCTTCTTTTTCTTCAGGGGTTTGCTCTTTTTTCTCTTCCTCTGGTTGCTGCTCTGGCTTTTGCTCTGGGTTTTGACCTGGCTTTTGCTCTGGTTCTTGTTCTAACATCCGCTATCTCCGATTTCTATGTTGAGCGTTTGGGATAAGCGCCCCGCACGAAACAAAGCCTCCATACGCGTGAGTTCCGCTTGCATTGCTAAACCCAATTGCTGAGCTTGCGCATTAGAAAAGTTTTGCTGTAAAGACATAACACCGAGCGGGTCGGCACGGGTGCGTTCTTGCACGAGTTTTTGACTTTCAAATTGTTCCGACATCGCTGTTAGGCGTTCGGCACCTTGTGATAATTGTTGTATCTGCCCCAATAGGCGGTCTTGGACACGGCGACTTTCGGCATCGTGGCGGCGTTCTGCTGAAGCGAGTTCTGCTTCTAGCCCTCGTCTTTGAGCATTTAAGCCACCACGTTGGGCAGCATTGGCACCGCCATCAAAAAGCGGCATATTAAATTCTATAGCGCCGACCACTTCATGGGTGGAGCAATCACGACTGCTGGAGCCATTTTGGCATCTAGTGCCTATGTCTTTGATGTCCCAAATCCGTGCCGTGACAACACCCTCAAAAGCGGGGAGGCGTTCTGCTTGTAAGCGGCGGTGCTCGGCTTTGGCGCGCATGATATTGCGGCGAATAAGGCGGGCTTCAAATGTTTCATCGGCTGTAATAATGGCAGGAATATCAGGACGAGCCGTGATAAATGCGCGCACTGCATTTTCTGCATTTTTTGGGTTTAAGCCGAAAGTCGTATCCATAGCGCGGACGACAGCATCGCGGTCGCGGGTGGCTTGGTCAAATAAACCTTCCGCTTCTAATTGGTAAATCTTGGCTTGGCGGACATCGGCAAGGCGTGCCGCCCCCGCTTTGAAACGCGCTTCCATTGTATCAACACCCGCTTGGACATCTGTCAGCACATTTTCTACATGGGAAATCAACTGGGTTTGCAACACATATTGAAACGCCATACGATAAAATTCCGCTAACTGCTCCTCCATACGGATGGTGCGATTGAGAACGGCAACGCCTCTTTGTTCTTTGGCACCACGAATGGTGGCAGACGTGCGACCCCAATCATAAAGGGGCTGGCGTAATGTCAATGTCGCATTGACACCACGACTATCATATTCGGGGCTGGATGTGCTGTTGCCCTGCACATCAACACGTGTGGTTTCATCTACCCATTTATCGCCGCCCGATAAGTTCATATTGATGCGGGGATAATAACCTGTCTTGCCAAGCAAGACACTATATTGCGCTTCGCAAATATCTTGTGTGGCACTGGCGATGGCGGGGTGATAACGCAAACTTTTTTCTATGATCGCAATACCTGTCGCTTGCCCAGCGAGGCGCGCCGATTCTCTTTGTGCCATTTGCGCTTCTTGGTCGGCTTTTTTAGATTCTGCTGGTGTGAAAAAAGGAAAGGTAATCTCTTTCAGTGGCTCGTATGGTTTGCTTTGTTCTTTCTGTCTTTTCTCGCGTGCCTCGCCCTTATATTGATTAGAAGGATTGAGGCGTAAAAAGTTGAGACGAGCCGATTCTTTTGGTGAAGAGGGTGATGAGATGGAAGGTGAAGGCGCACTTTGTGTAGAGCCCGATTGTGTAGAGCCAGATTGTGTAGAGCCCGATTGTGTAAGAGCTGAACCGCTATCTGTGCCGCCTGCCGTTAAATCTTCTTGTGCCGAAGTGGCAGTCGCTATAACAAAAAATGAGAATAGCATGATGCTTGCACCGATAAGGGGCAGCTGTTTATGGTTTTTTATTTGTGTCATCTCATCATCTCCTATCATCTTCTATCTATCGGGTGTTTCAAGCGGCAGAACCTAGCAGAAACAAAGCCTTTTGACTAGGCATATTGGCGTTAATTGTCGCTATAATCCTTAATCTTTTCTTCATAAAACTTCCCGAAAAATCCCTCTAAAAAAGGGGGCTATTATTCATAGCCCCCTTTAAGTGGAGGTTTGTGTGCTTACATCATGCCGCCCATACCACCCATGCCGCCCATATCAGGCATAGCAGGGGTTGAGGCATCTGGCGCTGGTAGTTCGGCAACCATCGCTTCTGTTGTTATCAAAAGACCAGCAACCGATGCCGCATCACGCAAAGCCGTTGTAACAACTTTGGTCGGGTCAATAATACCCGCCTCAATGAGATCACAATATTTTTCGTTTTGAGAGTCAAAACCTAACTTGCCTTTGCTTTCCATCACCTTGCCAATAACCACAGAACTTTCTAGCCCTGCATTATCTACAATTTGGCGCGCCGGGGCTTCTAGTGCTTTGCGCACGATATTGATACCCGCTTGCACATCTGGATTCTTATCAACCATTTTTGCAACCGCAGCAATCGCTAATAATAATGCCGTGCCCCCGCCCGCTACGATGCCGCTTTCAACTGCTGCCCGCGTGGCATTGAGAGCGTCATCAACGCGGTCTTTGCGTTCCTTCACCTCAATCTCTGTTGCCCCACCAACACGCAAGACCGCAACACCGCCTGCCAATTTGGCAAGACGCTCTTGTAGTTTTTCGCTATCGTAATCTGATGTGGTGGATTCTATTTGCTTGCGGATTTGTGAAACACGACCATCAATATCTTTTTTCTTACCCGCCCCATCAACAATGATGGTTTCGTCTTTGGTGATATTAACACGTTTCGCTGTGCCCAACATAGCCAATGTCACATTTTCTAATTTGATACCCAAATCTTCTGAAATGACTTGCGCCCCTGTAAGCACCGCTAAATCTTCTAGCATGGCTTTGCGTCTGTCGCCAAAACCCGGCGCTTTAACGGCAGCGATTTTTAAGCCACCACGCAATTTATTAACAACGAGTGTTGCCAAAGCCTCGCCTTCAATATCTTCTGCAATGATGAGAAGCGGACGGCTGGTTTTTACAACGCTTTCCAATATCGGCAACATAGATTGCAGACTGGAAAGTTTGGATTCGTGCAATAAAATAAACGGCTCTTCTAAATCTGCCGTCATTTTATCTGCATTGGTGATGAAATAGGGTGAGAGATAACCTCTGTCAAACTGCATACCCTCAACCACTTCTAGCTCGCTGTCTAAACCTTTGGCTTCTTCAACGGTTATGACACCTTCATTGCCGACTTTGTCCATTGCTTTGGCAATGTCTTTGCCGATAGACGCATCGCCATTGGCAGAAATCGTGCCGACTTGGGCAATCTCGGAATTGGATTTAACCGCCTTAGAGCGTTTGTTCAAATCTGCTAAAGCCGTTTTAACAGCAGTCTCTATGCCGCGTTTTAAGTCCATCGGGTTCATACCCGCCGCAACCGCCTTATTGCCTTCAACAACAATGGCTTGCGTGAGAACGGTCGCTGTCGTGGTGCCATCACCCGCTTCGTCATTCGTGCGGCTGGCAACTTCGCGCACCATTTGCGCCCCCATATTCTCAAACTTATCTTCTAGATCTATCTCTTTAGCAACCGTTACACCATCTTTCGTGATGCGCGGTGCGCCAAATGATTTGTCCAATACAACATTGCGACCTTTGGGTCCTAATGTCACTTTAACCGCATCCGCTAAAATGTTAACACCTCTTAACATTTTCTCGCGTGCTATGCTGCCGTAAATTACTTCTTTTGCCATTGTCTCTCTCCTGTTTAAATTTTGTTTTGGTTATTTGCCGATGATGCCGAGAATGTCGCTCTCTTTCATAATGAGCAATTCTTCGCCGTCTATGGTGACCTCATTGCCTGACCATTTGCCAAACAAAATCTTGTCCTTCGCTTTAACATCTAGCGGATACACCACGCCATTCTCGCTAACCGCACCACCACCAACTGCCACCACAATACCTTGCGATGGTTTTTCCTGTGCTGTATCTGGTATGATGATACCCCCTGCTGTCTTCGCATTTTCTTCTATGCGACGCACCAATACTCTGTCGTGTAATGGACGAAATTTCATAACTATCTCCTCTTTTTATCTGTTGGCGTTATATTGTGCCAAACCCATGGAATGAGTGTGGAACAACCTCACGAGTGCAAATAGGAATTTAGGGGCATAATGTCAAGGGGTGGGGGGTGCTTTTCCCAAAATAAATGCATAATAAGAAGGGGGAACACTATATGTTGTGTCTCTTTTTATGGGGGGTCTATATGGAGTTTATGTTATGAGGGGCTATTATTGGCGGGCTAAAGGATGTAGAACCCCCCTACTAATCCTAAACCAATAAGACAAAGGCGGGGTAAGCCGTCCTACCAATCGCGAGAAAAGTAAAGGGGTCTACAATTGCAATATATGTTTAGTGTATTGATTTGTCAATACACGCAGAACGAGAGTGGAACGGATAGATAAAGTGGCTAGGTTATCGTCTGTCCGCCATCAATAACCAACTGCTGCCCATTCGTGTAAGCCCCCGCCTCGCTTGCTAAAAAGACTGCCGCGCCCGCAATCTCATCGGGCTGACCGATACGGCGCAAAGGCGTGGTGC
>JAAOIL010000031.1 GCA_015163825.1 Alphaproteobacteria bacterium
TGACGATTTATTCATACTGGTCAGTTGTGTATATATGAGGCGTGATTGTATAAGCCCTTGCCGCAAGACCAATAAATCACGCGGGCCGCCACGCGATTGGATAAGGCGGGATAGGCTACGCATCATATCAGCCGTGGCTTTTAGCTGGTCGCGGATTCCACGCCTATCATCTTGTGCCGCCACAAAAGCCGCCACGCATTGATGGCGGGCTTGCAATGTCGCCAAATCTGTAAGCGGCGCACTCAATCTTTGTGCCAAAGCCCGCGCCCCGGCTGGCGAACATGTGTAATCAATCACCGACAATAAACTGCCCTTTTTTTCACCCGATAAAGAACGCACCAGTTCCAAATTATTGCGGGTGGCAGCATCTAACATCATAATGCCGGCGCCTTGTTCTATTTGCGGGCTACGCAAATGCGGCATATTTTCCATTTGGGTTAAATGCAAATAAGAAACAATATGCGCCGCCGCCACACACATTATACGTTGTAAGTCATCATCAATAGTAGAAAAATGTTCGCGCAATAAATCCAGCGCCCTTTGACTGCTTATCGGCGCCACGAGCGTGGTCGCCCCCTCATAAATATCTTTGGGGGTGAAACCATCATCATCAACATAAAGCAATTCGCTGGGGGCAACGCGCGCAATACTGGCAGCCAGCGCATCTCTATTATCAGTATTATTTTCAGTATTGTCGCCAAGACTGCGCACAAAAAATTCACCCGTTGACATATCCAACCACGCCAAAGCACTTTCTTTATTCTTAATCGCCACGGCTGCTAAATAATTACCTTCTCTGGCCTCTAGCAAACTTTCCTCGCTTAAGGTGCCGGGTGTGACGAGGCGCACCACATCACGCGCCACCACCGATTTAGCGCCGCCTTTTTTCGCCCGCTTTTTGGCGGCGCGGGGGTCTTCCGTTTGTTCGCACACGGCCACGCGATAGCCCTTGTGAATGAGTTTGTGCAAATAAGATTCTGACGCATGATAGGGAACACCACACATGGGGATATTTTTACCCTCATGCTTGCCCCGATGTGTAAGCGCAATATCTAGCGCTTGTGCTGCTTCTAGGGCATCATCAAAAAAGAGTTCGTAGAAATCGCCCATACGATAGAAAAGCAGGGCATCTTGGTGCTGGGCTTTAATTTTTAAGTATTGCGCCATCATGGGTGTTGGGGGGGATGTAGGGGGCGATGTTGGGGGCGAGGGCGGCGGTGGCACATTAGAAGGCGTAGCGGCTTTACCACTCTCATTATCATCTACCGCCTTTTCTTTAGAAGAGGGCTCTTTCAAAGAGGGGCTATCGCTGGGAAATAAATCACGCATAAAAGCGACTTTAGCAAAGTCTCGCCACAAAAGAAGCCTAAATGTTATGCCGCTTGCTTTGCGGCATATAACACCTTAAAAGGGAGCGATAGTGAAAACGAGCAAATATAAGAGACAAACCGAATAAGGGCACAAAAGAAAGATAGAGACGCATAATATGGAAGATAGCACTGCTAATTTCACAGATGAGGAGGCTTTACGTTTCCATGCTGATGGCAAGCCGGGTAAGTTAGAGATAACGCCGAGCAAGCCTATGGCGACACAACGTGATTTATCGCTGGCCTATTCGCCGGGGGTTGCGGTGCCGGTGCGGGCGATTGCGGAAGATTCGGCGCGTTCTTATGATTATACATCACGCGGCAATATGGTTGCGGTTATTTCTAATGGCACGGCGATATTGGGGCTGGGCGATTTAGGGGCGCATGCGGCAAAGCCAGTTATGGAGGGGAAGGCGGTTTTATTCAAACGTTTTGCCGATGTTGATTCCATTGACATAGAGTTAGATACGAAAGATCCGCAAGCCTTTATAGATGCGGTTCGTTATATGGGCCCTAGTTTTGGCGGCATTAATCTGGAGGATATCAAAGCCCCTGATTGTTTTATCATAGAGCAACAATTGCGCGAGATTATGGATATTCCTGTTTTCCATGACGACCAGCATGGCACAGCGATTATATGTGCGGCGGGGTTGATTAATGCGCTGTATTTAACAAAGCGTGATATTCGTAAAATTAAAGTGGCCGTTAATGGCGCAGGCTCGGCGGGGATTGCTTGTCTTGAGCTCTTAAAAGCCATGGGGCTTCCCCATGAGAACGCTTTATTATGCGACCGCGCTGGGGTGATTTATCAGGGGCGCGAGACCAATCTCAATCAATGGAAATCAGCCCATGCCGTAAAGACAACGGCGCGGACATTGGCAGATGCCGTCAAGGGTGCTGATGTCTTTTTGGGGCTATCGGTGCAAGGGGCTTTATCGGCAGAGATGGTTGCCAGTATGGCGAAACAGCCGATTATTTTTGCGATGGCAAATCCCGACCCTGAGATTACCCCAGAAGAAGTGAGCAGCGTGCGCGATGATGCGATTATGGCGACGGGGCGTTCTGATTATCCCAATCAGGTGAATAATGTTTTAGGCTTCCCCTATATTTTTCGCGGCGCCCTAGATGTTCGTGCCACGACCATTAATGAAGATATGAAAATCGCCTGTGCCAAAGCCCTCGCCCATTTGGCAAGGGAAGATGTGCCCGATGAAGTGGCGTCAGCCTATAAGGGTATGCGCCCTAGATTTGGGCGTGATTATATTATTCCCGCCCCTTTTGACCCGCGCCTTATTCGTGATATTCCCCCGCTTGTGGCGCAAGCGGCGATGGATAGTGGCGTGGCGCGCACCCCGATTGTTGATATGGAGGGTTATCGCAACCGCCTATCGGCACGGCTTGATCCTTCGGCGGCGAGTTTGCAAATGATTGTGGAACGCTCCCGCCAGAATGGCAAACGTATGCTCTTTGCCGAAGGCGAGCAAGAACAGGTTATTCGTGCCGCCATTGCCTATAAGGATATGGATTTGGGCGAGCCTATTTTGATAGGCACGCAAGAAATCGTCCATGCCAATATGGTGGCATTAGGGCTAGAGGCGCGCACCGATATTGAAATCCGTGATACCCGTTCTTCACCAAAGGTTGATGCCTATAGCGATTTTTTATATCGCAAATTACAGCGACAAGGCAAACTACACCGTGATTGTGTGCGTTTGGTCAGCAATGACCGCAACATATTTTCGGCTTGTGCGTTAATGGCGGGTGATGCCGATGCGATGGTCTCGGGTGTGACACGGCATTATTCCAACACATTAGAAGATGTGCGCCAAGTGATAGACCCGCATGAGGGTTGTCGGGTTATGGGTATATCCATGATGATAGCGCATGGGCGCATTGTTTTTGTGGCGGATACAAATGTGATTGATATGCCATCGGCGATAGAACTGGCAGACATTGCTTGCCAAGCGGCGGCGACAGCACGGGCATTAGGACACGAACCACGCGTGGCGATGTTGGCATATTCTAATTTCGGGCACCCGATGGAGGGGGCAAGGTCGGCCTATGTGCGTGAAGCGGTGCATTTGCTTGATGAACGCCAAGTTGATTTTGAATATGATGGTGATATGGCGGCCGATGTAGCACTCAATGCGCAAGCCATGCAACGTTATCCTTTTTGCCGCTTGAGCGCACCCGCCAATATTTTGATTATGCCGGCTATCCATTCAGCGAGCATTTCCACACGGATGCTAGAAGAGTTAGGAAAGGTCACAATGATAGGGCCTATCCTTATCGGGCTTGAACGCCCTGTGCAAATCGCCCGCACCAATGCTACGACAACAGAAGTTTTGAATATGGCGGCGATTGCCGCTTATGGGCTAGAAACAATCTAACCATTAAAGGTTAAGCCCCGCCATATAATGGCAGAGGCAATATCACTGGCGCCAATCGTTTCACGAGAGCCACAATCTGCCAAAGTTCGTGCCACCCGCAAAATACGATTAAACCCCCGTGCCGTGACACGATTATCATCAATGATTTTATCAAGCAGTTTTTGGGCGGCGGTATCGGGTTGGCAAAATTTTCGCAAATCATCGCCATCTAATTGCGCATTCAAAACATTTTGGCGGGTCAATTGCATCTGCCGTGCTGCCGCCACACGCGGCGCAATAGCGGCCGATGATTCCCCTCTCTCATCATCTATCATCGTTGCCAATGCCACAGGCGGCACATCAAGGCGAATATCAAAGCGGTCAAGCAAAGGTCCTGATATGCGCCCCAAATAATCTTGCCGACATAGGGGCAGGCGATGACAAGCCAATTCTGGATCATCAGCATGACCACAGCGACACGGATTCATCGCCGCCACCAATTGGAATCGTGCCAAATAAGAAACATGCGCTTCGGCGCGCGCCACTTGCACTTCGCCTGTCTCAATTGGTTGGCGCAAGGCATCTAAGGCTTGGCGGCTAAACTCTGGTAGTTCATCTAAAAATAACACACCACGATGAGCCAGCGATACCTCGCCGGGTTTGGCTTGTCTGCCACCGCCAATCAATGCCGCCATACTGGCAGAATGATGGGGCGAGCGAAACGGGCGCGCTTGCGCAAGGCGCACCCCACCACGGGTGCTGGATAGGCTTTCAATAATACTAATTTCAAGGCGTTCTTCTGCCGCTAGGGGTGGTAAAAGTCCGGGCAATCTGGCGGCCAACATAGATTTACCCGCCCCCGGCGGGCCACACATCAACATATTATGACCGCCCGCCGCCGCCACTTCTAAGGCGAGGCGGGCTTGGTGCTGACCGCGAATATCTGCCATATCGGGATAATCAACGCCACTTTCCTCAAGCGTTTCGGGGCTCACCTCAGGCGAGGGTAATAATTGCGTGCCGCGCATATGATTGATAATCGCCAATAAATTTGTCGCCGCGACAATACCCCCCGCCGACGGATGCGATAGACCCGACCATGCCGCTTCTGTGCCACAAGCGGCGGGGCAGATAAGCCCCAAATCGCGAGCGCGCGCCGCCATGGCGGCAGGCAACGCCCCTGGCACGCCTGTGCAAGCGCCATCAAGCGATAACTCGCCCATAACAATGAACTCATCAAGGGTGGTTTGCTCTAGCCCGCCCATAGCGACAATCAAGCCAAGCGCTATCGGTAAATCATAATGACTGCCTTCTTTGGGGAGGTCGGCGGGAGATAGATTAATTGTTATGCGTTCATAAGGCAGCCCCAAGCCAACAGCCCCCAAAGCGGCACGAACCCGCTCGCGACTTTCGGCAACCGATTTATCGGGCAGACCAACAACTTGGAAAGCATTTTGTCCGGGGGCTAAATGCACTTGCACATCAACAGGCACAGCATCTATGCCAATAAAGGCGATGGTTTTTATATGGGCGACCATTTTATACTTTCTTATTATTGGTATTATTATTATTTTTAATAAGTATGAGTGATAACCATAACGCAAGCCCTGTTTATGCCGCACTCTTATTTCTCTATATTTGAAAATATATGTGGAGAACTTTTATGCTTTTAGAGTTTTTTTTCTATCGCGTCCCAAACGGCAACGGCAAGATCAGCACCGCCTAAGGCTTTAATCTCGCGAATACAAGTCGGGGAGGTCACATTCACTTCCGTCACCAAGCCGCCAATAATATCAACCCCAGCCAGAATAATGCCGACGTCGCGCAAGGCAGGGCCAATGCGGGCGGCAATCTCATAATCACGCTCATCAAGGGCGACCGCCTCTGGCACACCACCAATATGGACATTCGCCCGTGCTTCCCCCGCTTGCGGCACCCGATTAAGAGCACCCGCCGCTTCGCCATCAATCAAAATAAGACGCTTATCGCCCGCCCGAATAGCGGGCAAATAGGCTTGGGCAATAAAGGGTTCGCGTGTGCCTGCCAAAAACATATCTAGCAAAGCGCCAAAGTTTTCATCGCCCGCCTGCACTCTAAAAATACCCGCCCCGCCATTACCAAAAATCGGCTTTAGGATAATATCCTTATGGCGTGCCCGAAAAGCGGTAATGGCATGGCGATCGCGGCTCAATAAAGTCGGGGGGGTTAAATCAGGGTAATCCAACACCCATAATTTCTCAGGCGCATTACGCACCGCAAAGGGCGCATTCACCACCAAAGTCTCAGGGTGGATTTTCTCCAAAAAATGCGTGGCGGCAATATACGCCATATCAAATGGCGGGTCTTGGCGCATCAACACAACATCCATAGTGCGCAAATCTGTCGGACTGGCAGCGCCCAACTCATAATGCGCCCCGACAACATCTTGCACTTTAAGCGGCGCGAGGGCAGCGATAATCTCTACTTTATCATCTGTGCCGACTGCCATACGCAAATGGTCGGGTTCGTAATAAAATATCTCATATCCTCGTGCTTGTGCCTCTAATGCCAAAGCAAAAGTGGTGTCGCCCTTAATATCAATAGCCGATATGGCATCCATCTGTATGGCTAGTTTCACTTTCATCTCCTACTCATCTCCTTTATTTGGACTTATAGTGCCACATATTTTGGTGATGGCGAAACAATAAACGAAAAAAAATTAAAGAAGGTTTTATGGTCGCACTCACCCAGATTTCATCAAAGCGCCATTGACAATCATGCAGAAACGGGCGGCGTCCAACATAAGCCGTTGCCACAGCCGCTATGCGTTGCCATTGGCGGGGATGAACAGCAGCAGGTAATCCTGCTTCATTATGGCGGTATTTCACTTCAACAAAAACCAAAAGCCGCTTTTTACGCGCGATAATATCAATCTCACCAATCGGCAATAGCACATTGCGTGCCACGATACGATAGCCCTTAAAGCGCAAAACCCAAACCGCCAAAGTCTCTGCCCAATAGCCTTTTGTTTTTTTGCTAAAAAACATCTAAGTCTTTTTCTTCTGCGATAAATCTAATGTTCGTTGATAAATCGCCTTGCGGGGCAAGCCTGTTTGCGCCATCAATGTTTGCACCACATCACGCAGACTTGCCGTCTCTAAGGCCGCAAGGATTGTTTCATCATCTAATAGCGCTGGGGCGGGTTTTAGGGGCGGGGCAATCAACACAACCATTTCACCTTTAGGCGGTGTGGTGGTAAATTGTGCCGCCAATTCTGCCGCCGTGCCATAAATCATTTCTTCAAATCTTTTTGTCATTTCTCGTGCCACACAAATCTGGCGGGCACTCTCTCCCTTATCTAGTGTCGTCGCAATATCACCCATCAATGCCGCAAGGCGGTGCGGGCTTTCATAAATCACCAAAGTGGCAGGCACGACAGCCGCTTGCATAAGTGCCTTGCGCCGCCCCGCCGCTTGGCGGGGTAAAAAACCAACATAATAAAACTTATCGGTGGGGAAGCCCGCCCCACTCAAAGCCGCCACCACCGCAGATGCCCCCGGCACAATATGCACCCGATATCCCGCCGCGCGCACCGCCTGCACCAGATTAAGCCCGGGGTCAGAAATCGCCGGCGTGCCCGCATCGCTGATAAGCGCCACCGCCGACCCCGCCTCTAACTGCGCCAATAATTTGGGACGTGCCGCCGCCGCATTATGCTCGTGATAAGACCGCCTTGGTGTGTCTAGCCCATAAGCCGCAAAAAGTTTGCCTGAAACACGTGTATCCTCGCAATAAACAAAATCCGCCGCCGCCAATACATCAAGGGCGCGCAAACTAATATCGCGCAAATTACCCAAAGGGGTCGCGACCACATAAAGCCCCGCTTCTATTTTTTGTGTGCCAATCTCCATAAAGGGAATATGCCCATATCCTAGATATCAGCAAGGGTTATTTCTTTTTGACACAAAAGCCACAAAGCGCAATAATCGCACTATGCGTCATCATATCCGCCCCTTAAAAAATCTATGCTCTCTACTTTTGCTGGCGGGGATAGTGGCGGGGTGTGCCGCCGACCCTTCTTATAGAGAAGTTCCTTCTTATAGAGAGACGACCTTAAGAGATAGAGCCCCGCAAAATAATCCTGCCAATAACCCCATTAATAATAAGAGCACGGTTTCTAATTTGTCGGGTAATTTAGAGAAGGCGTTATCGGCGTCCCTTTATGAAGAAAATAAAAATCATGTGGCGCTTTTATTGCCACTGACCCATGAAAATGCCCGCGTGCGCACTTTGGCGCGTGATATGTTTAATGCCGCCCTTTTGGCTTTATTTGACACTCAAAAAATAGAGCCTCATAACATTGCACACCAAATTACATTGTCATTACACGACACACATGGCACCACAGACGGTGCCAAAGCCGCTATGCAAGCCGCCATTGACGGCAACGCCCAGCTAGTGATTGGCCCGCTTTTTGCTTACACCGCCCAAGCCATCTCGCCATTGGTGCGCACCCATAAAATACCGACTTTGACATTTTCAAACGACCGCCGCTTGATTGAACAGCAACGCCCCGCGCATTTATGGTTATTGGGATTCTTACCCGACCAAAATATGGAACGTGTCTCACGCGCCGCCATCGCACAGGGCTTAACCCGCTTTGGGGCGCTTGTGCCTGACGGCGATTATGGCACCCGCACATTAGAGCGATTCCAAGCCCATATTGAGCGTTATGGCGGTGAGGTTTTGCAAGCCGAAACCTATCCCATAAAAGCTGAATCTATGTTTGCGCCCGTGCGCAGTTTGGCACGTTTTGAGAGCCGCCGTGCCGCTTATGAAACACGCCTTGCTTTATTGGTGCAAGAAGCCCGCACCCACGCCCGCACCCATAATATCACCCTCACTTCTAATCCTGATAAAAAAGCCAGCGCCGAGAGGAAAGCAAAAGCCAAACTGGATTCTTTATTTGCCGCTATCACTGCTACTGCCCCGCATTTAGCGGCACGATATACGGCATTGGCAAAACGTGAAACCGAAGGGGAGATTGTTTATGATGCCATTTTTATCCCCGAAGGCGGGCTTGCCTTGCGCAGTTTAGCACCGCTTCTGCCCTATTATGATATTGATCCACGTTTTGTAAAATTCATCGGCACGTCTTTATGGGATGATGCGGCATTGGCACGAGAACCTGCTTTGCATGGCGGTTGGTATGCCGCCCCTGAAACACACTTAAAAGAGGCCTTTGTGCGCCATTTCAATAAAACCTATCAATACAACCCACCGCGTTTGGCGGCTTTGGCTTATGATAGTGTGGCATTGGCGGCACGACTTGCCAGTCTTTATACGCCAGATCCTTTCACAAGTGATATTTTAACCGACCCCAATGGCTTTCGGGGTATTGAGGGCATTATGCGCCTAACCCGTGATGGTGCTAATGAGCGTGGCTTGGCGATTTATGAAATCACAGCAAAAAAACCCCGCCGCATTGCCCCCGCCCCCGCTAATTTTGTGGAACATGACCGCGATATTCGCGCCGCTCTATCAGCCGCACAAAGCCTAAATCAATAGCCCTAAATTAAAAGAGCCGCAATAACACTATCAAGCACCAGCCGCCCCGCCGCACTAACAGCAATATGGGTATCCGATAATTCTAGCAGCCCTTGTGCGGCAAGGGATTTTATTTTATCGGGCGACAAAACCACCCTCTGTTTTTCTAATTGCGCAAACGATAGCCCCTCGACAAGGCGCAAGCCCAAAAGCAATGTCTCTTCCCTTTGCGCCGCTTCATCTAAAGATGTCATTTCACATAGCCCATGCCCATGCGTTTTAATATGCGCCAACCAATCTTGCGCGCGCGGTGTGCCATAAGTCGCAAAACGCTTACCCGTTTCTTTTTGTGTGAGCCGCCCATGACTACCCGCCCCAACACCAACATAATCGCCGCCTTGCCAAA
>JAAOIL010000032.1 GCA_015163825.1 Alphaproteobacteria bacterium
CGCCCCCTCATCTAGCGATAAATTATGGTCGGGCACAACCGCATCGGGGTCTATGAAAAATTGTGTGCCAATGCCATCGCAAGAAGGGCAAGCCCCAAACGGATTGTTGAACGAAAACAAACGCGGCTCTATCTCATCTATGGTGAAGCCCGAAACAGGGCAAGAAAACTGCGCCGAGAATATAATGCGTTCAGGGGCTTTGTCTTTTTTGGCATCTGCCATTTCGGCAATGGCTAAGCCGTCTGTCAGTTTAAGGGCTGTCTCCATACTATCGGCAAGGCGATTGCCTAAATCCGCTTTCACAACAAGCCTATCGACGACCACATCTATATCGTGTTTTATTTTCTTATCCAAAGTGGGGACATCACTTAACTCATAAAATGTGCCATCTATTTTTACTCTTTGGAAACCTTGCTTTTGTAACTCGGCAAAGTCTTTGCGGTATTCGCCCTTGCGCCCCCGCACAATAGGCGCGAGCAAATATAGCCGTGTGTTTTCTGGCAATGCCAAAACCTTATCTACCATTTGACTAACGGTTTGGCTTTCAATCGGCAAACCCGTAGCGGGGGAATAGGGAATACCCACCCGCGCATATAATAGGCGCAGATAATCATATATCTCCGTCACCGTGCCAACGGTTGAACGCGGATTGCGAGAGGTCGTCTTTTGCTCAATAGATATGGCGGGGGATAATCCGTCTATCTGATCAACATCGGGCTTTTGCATCATCTCCAAAAACTGACGCGCATAAGCCGATAGACTTTCCACATAACGCCTTTGTCCTTCGGCATAAATGGTGTCAAAGGCAAGGGAACTCTTCCCCGAACCAGATAAGCCCGTCATCACAATCAGGGAATCGCGTGGCAGAGATATTGAAATATCACGCAGATTATGCTCGCGCGCACCGCTTACAACAATCGCCTTAGACGCCGCACTGATTTTACGGGGGGGCTTGCGGGGGCTGGGCTTTTTCCGAGATTTTGGTGCTGAAGGCATAGTGTTTTATATGGGCTTTGCTGAATTTAATCCACAGGAAAAAGAGCAAAGGAAGTGGTTAATCCACAAGGGCTGGGTTATGGTCAGGACAAATAATAAGGAGAGAATCATGGCAGGCAGCATCAATAAAGTTATTCTGGTAGGCAATCTTGGGCAAGACCCAGAAATCCGTAGCACGAAAGATGGTCGTCAAATGGCTAATTTCAGCATCGCAACAGGCGAGAGCTGGAAGGATAAAAACACAGGCGAGAAGCGAGAGAAGACCGAATGGCATAGGGTGGTGATATGGTCGGAAGGCTTATGTCGCATCGCTGAGCAATATCTGCGCAAGGGCTCAAAAGTCTATATAGAGGGGCAATTGCAAACCCGAAAATGGCAAGATGATAAAGGTAATGACCGCTACACAACTGAAGTTGTGCTGCAAGGGTTCAATTCCAATCTGACAATGCTGGACGGCAAACGCAATGATGATAGTGGCGATTCGTACAATGCGCCGAGTGCAGAAAAAA
>JAAOIL010000033.1 GCA_015163825.1 Alphaproteobacteria bacterium
CTCATTGCCCGGTATCACACGCGATGAGAAAATAACATGGTCACCCTTTTTCAAAGATAAATGGCGGTGGTCGCCTCTTGCAAGCCTTGCCAATGCCGCGCGCTCTTCGCCTTGACTGCCCGTGCATAAAATCAATCGCTTACCACGAGGAATATCAGAGATATTGTCTTCCTCAACAAAAGGCGGTAAATCTTTTAGATAGCCGGTCTTTTGTGCCGCCGCCACAATGCGATGCATACCACGCCCCGCCAAACAAACAACACGACCACAAGCAGAGGCCGCCTGTGTCACACTCGCTAGCCGTGCAACATTAGAGGCAAAGGCTGTCACCACAACTTGGTTTTTACACCGCGCAATGGTTTCGCGTAGGTTTTTCGCCACCATACCCTCCGACCCCGCACGACCCGCCACCAAAGCATTCGTGCTATCGCAAATAATCGCATCTATGCCCTCATCACCGAAGGCTTTTAAGCGGTCTTCTTGTGTGGGGGCGCCGATAATCGGGTCGGGATCTATTTTCCAATCCCCTGTATGCAAGATATTTGTTGTGCCATTTTTATGTGTCGCACGTATTGCCAATGCCGAGGGCTCCGCAATGGAATGGGTCAGCGTGATATAATCAATCGTAAATGCGCCAATCTGCAAATGGGCGTTGATATCTATAATGTGAAGCGGCGCATCTTCCAACCCTTGCTCCGCTAGTTTTTGGCGCATAAGTTCTGCCGTAAAGGGCGTGGCATAAATAGGGCATTGCAAGCGACGCCACAAATGCGCCACAGCCCCCAGATGGTCTTCATGCCCATGCGTTAATAACAAGGCTTGTAAGCCACCCGCTTTTTCTATGAAACTTGTATCAGGCATAATCAAATCTATCCCCGCCAACGCATTTTCGCCTTTTGCGAAGGTCACACCGAGATCCACCATAATCCACTCATACCCATCCTTACCCGCAACCCCATAAAGATTGCAGTTCATGCCAATCTCGCCTGTGCCACCAAGCGGTAGAAATATCGTATCAGCCTGTTTCATTTTAGAAGATTTATTTTTATGTTTCATTTCATCTCATTTCGCTTCATCGTTTTTGGGGGAGGGAAAAAATATATCGCCCGTGTTAATATGCTGACACCCCCCACCCGCTTCACGCAAGATGAGGGTGCCCGTATCGTCTATGGATTCAAAAGTGCCGCTTATAGTTTTGTCGTGTAAGCGCACCTCTATCGGTTTGCCAATATGATGCGCACGTTTGCGCCACATTTCTAGTATAGCCGCAATACCTTTATCTTGCCACAACGTAAAGTATTGCGTGAAATAATCTGCCAGTTGCACCAGCACATCTTTTGGCGGCGGGGTATTACCGATTAATGCCGCAATGCTGGTGGCGGGATAAGGTGTATCTTCGGGGTGGTGCGCAAGATTGATACCAATACCTATCGCTATCCAATCCAGATTTCCCGCTCCCGCAGATGGGCTGGTCGTTGTCTCCAACAGCATACCTGATATTTTTGCGCCATTAACCAATATGTCATTTGGATATTTTATAGCAACGACATGGGCTGTGCCTGTTAATAAATCTTGCACACACGCATCTATGGCGAGTCCGGCGACAAAAGCCACCTCTCCCCCCCTTATGCTGGGGAGTTGGCAAGGCAGATAAAGTGTCGCCATAAGATTACCAATCGGCGAGACCCATTCACGA
>JAAOIL010000002.1 GCA_015163825.1 Alphaproteobacteria bacterium
ATAATATCGCATCGTGCTTTTGTTGGGGCGACATTAGACAAAGCCCTACAGGACTGGACGATATAGTGAAAAAAGGGGGCTTGCTCTTGGCGTGTTCTCGTGCTTCATTTGAGCGCAATATTTAAGCCCAATATTTAAGTGTATTCAAACGACAAAAGGGAGATGGAATAATGGATTTTGATTTTTCTGAAGACCAGAAATTATTGAAGGAACAAGCGCGAAAGTTTCTAGGTGATAAGTGTGATTTATCGCAAGTGCGCAAGGTGTTAGAGGGTGATGCGCCCCATCATGGGGAAGTTTGGCAGGGGCTTTGCGAATTAGGATTTGCCGGCGCTGCCGTGCCAGAAGCCTATGGTGGTTTGGGTTTAGGCACATTAGAATTATGTGTTGTGGCGGAAGAGTTAGGGCGCGCCATAGCCCCTGTGCCATTTTCATCGTCTATTTATTTAGCGGCGGAGGCGATAAAACTTTATGGCAGCGAGGAACAAAAGAAGTTGTGGTTGCCACGCATTGCCTCAGGGGAGATTATTGCGACCCTAGCGGCTGCCGAAGGCACATCACCGCCACATCCTCGCAGTTTGAAAACGCAAATCTCTGGTGGAAAATTATCGGGTGTGAAACTACCCATTGCTGATGGGGCAGAAGCGACATTGGCAGTTGTGCTAACGCAAGATAGTTTAGCATTGGTGGATTTAACGACAGGGGGCATTACCCGCAAGGCGGTGAAAACGATAGACCCGACCCGTGCCCACGCCGAAATTACATTTGATAATGCCAGTGCTGAATTGCTGGGGGCGCAAGGCGAAGGGTGGCAGAATTATTGTGCGCTGGAATCACGTGCCGCTATTCTCTTTGCGTTTGAGCAAGTAGGCGGTGCAGAAGCGGCGATGAATATGGCGAAAGATTATGCCCTTGAACGCTATGCCTTTGGTCGCCAGATTGGTTCGTACCAAGCGATTAAGCATAAGTTGGCAGATATGTATGTGCGTTTAGAATTGGCGCGATCCAATTGTTATTATGCGGCTATGGCATTATCAGAGGATACTGCCGATTTAGAGATAGCGGCGGCGACGGCGCGTATTGCGGCGACAGAGGCGTATCGGTTTGCGGCACAAGAGAATATCCAAACACATGGCGGGATAGGTTTCACATGGGAGGCGGATGCGCAATTCCATTATCGCCGTGCCAAACTTCTAGCACTTACATTGGGTGGTCCCGAGCGTTGGAAAGATAGATTGGTTTCACAATTAGAGAAAACAAATATAGCATAAGGGGAAGAGCAATGAATTTGAATGACACACCAGAAGAAGCAAAGTTTCGCGCCGCGGCGCGTGCGTGGCTAACGGCAAATGCCCGCCCGAAGGATAAGAGCAAAGACCGCACAAAGCGGGTGCAAAAGCCAGAATCAGAAAGGCTAGATTCGGCGCGCCAATGGCAAGCGAAAAAGGCGGAGGCGGGTTATGCGGCGATTACATGGGCACCAGAATATGGTGGTATGGGTGGCAGTTCAATTCAGTCTGTTATTTATGCGCAAGAGGAAGCGAAGTTTGATGTGCAGGGCGGTTTTTTTGATATTGGCTTGGGTATGTGCATACCAACGATGTTGGCTTGGGCGACGGCTGAACAAAAAGAGCGTTATGCCAAGCCTGCTCTGTATGGGCAAGAGGTGTGGTGTCAGCTTTTCTCTGAACCATCGGCTGGTTCTGATGTTGCGGGTCTGCGCACAAAGGCGACACGTGATGGTGATGAGTGGATAATCAATGGTCAAAAGGTTTGGACATCGGGCGCACAATATTGCGATTATGGTATTATTGTCACCCGCTCCGACCCGAATGTTGCGAAGCATAAAGGGCTGACTTTCTTTTTCCTTGATATGAAATCGGCGGGTATTGAAGTTCGCCCGATTAAGCAAATGTCGGGGGAGTCTGGCTTTAACGAGGTGTTCTTTACAGATGTGCGTGTGCCAGATAGCCAGCGTCTTGGGGCTGTTGGCGAGGGTTGGAAGGTTGCTTTAACCACCCTTATGAACGAGCGTTTGGCAATCGGGCAAGGTAGCGGTGTTGATTATAGCGAACTGCTAGATCTCGCCCGCAGCATTGAGCTAGAAGATGGTCCCGCCATTAAAAATGCCAATGTGCGCTCTCGTCTGGCGGATTGGTATGTGCAGACGCAAGGGCTGAAATATACAAAGTTTCGCACTTTGACGGCTTTGTCTAAAGGGCAAACACCGGGACCTGAAAGTTCTATTGGTAAAATTGTGTCTGGTCCTAAAATGCAAGACTTGGCTTCTTTTGCGATGGATTTGCAAGGGCAGGGCGGCATTATGGACGGCGATGAATCCGTTATGAATTCTGCCTTTCAAAGTCAGTGGATGTGGGCGGCAGGCTATCGTATCGCTGGCGGCACAGACGAGATTTTACGCAATATCGTATCGGAACAAGTGCTGGGCTTACCGCAAGATATTCGCGTGGATAAAGGCGTGTCCTTTAATGAACTGGTTAGCAATCAAGGTAAATAGCACCTCATTTCAGGGGTGCTTTTGGGGCGGCAGATAATGGCTGATGAACATAAATTCTGCGTCGCCCCGATGATGGATTGGACAGATAGGCACGACCGCTATTTCTTGCGGCTTATCTCTCGCCATGTGCGTCTTTATACAGAGATGGTGACTGCCAATGCGGTGCGTTATGGCGACCGCGATTATTTACTTTCTTTCCATAAAAGCGAACACCCGCTTGCTTTACAATTGGGCGGTAGCGAACCAGAAGCGCTGGCACTAGCGGCGCGTATTGGCGAAGATTATGGCTATGACGAGATTAATCTAAATGTTGGTTGCCCTTCAGATAGGGTGCAGTCTGGGGCATTCGGGGCGTGTCTCATGCGCGAGCCAGATTTGGTGGCGCAATGTTTAGAGGCGATGCAAAAGGCGGTGCGTGTGCCTGTTAGTGTTAAGTGTCGCATAGGTGTTGATGACCAAGATCCAGAAACGGCATTGCCCGCTTTGGTGCAAGCAGCGCGGGGGGTGGGCACAACAATTTTTATCGTCCATGCGCGCAAAGCTTGGCTTTCAGGTTTAAGCCCGAAAGAAAATCGTGATGTGCCACCCTTGAATTACGATATTGTTTATCGCACAGCACGAGACAATCCCGACCTTACATTTGTTATCAATGGTGGTATTGATAATTTGGCACAAGCCGATATACATTTGCAAAATGTGGCGGGGGTGATGTTGGGACGCGCCGCCTATAAAACACCTTATATTTTATCACAAGTTGATGCGCGTTATTTTAACGACACGGCGGCGCCTTTATCGCGCCCAGAAATTGTGGAACGCCTGATACCTTATGCCGAAAATCTAGCGGCACAAAATATACCACTGACGGCATTGACGCGTCATCTTATGGGGCTATATCAAGGGTGTGTCGGGGGGCGCAAATGGCGGCGCTATTTAAGCGAAAATGCCCCGCATGCCAAAGACGCGCATTTATTACAAGATGCGCTGGCGGCAATGGTTATAGATAAGGTCGCATAATGGAATTTGCCACGACTCTTTTACCGATTATTATCGCTCTCTTACTGGCGGGGTTTGCCTCTGGTGTGTTGGCGGGGCTATTGGGTGTGGGCGGCGGCATTATTCTTGTGCCGGTCTTATTCCAAACATTTATTTTAATGGGCTTACCCCCTTCATTGCAAATCCATATGGCGGTTGGCACTTCACTAGCGATTATATGTTTCACCGCATGGCAATCCGCCAAATCGCATTGGCAAAAAGGCGCAGTGGATAGCACCATATTAAAGAGTTGGGGCGGTTTTATTATCGCGGGGGCATTAAGCGGGGCGATTACCGCGCGCTATATCGCCCCCGATGGATTAAAAATTATATTCGCCGCCTTCTCTTTAATTTTGGGGGTGCGTATGATGCTCTCTCGTGATGGTGGCGAGGGTCGCCATATTGGTCTGCCCGCCTTTATGCAAAAAGCGGCAGCGTCTGCGATAGGGTTTTTCTCTGCCCTTATGGGTATTGGCGGCGGCACTTTCTCTGTGCCATTGTTGGGTGTTGTCGGGCGCAATGTGCATCAGGCAGTCGGCACATCTTCGGCAATGGGCTTTCTGGTGGCAGTGCCCGCAACATTAGGCTTTGTTGTCGGGGGTTGGGGCTTGCCAGATTTACCGCCCTTTGCTTTTGGCTATGTCTATGGTTTGGCAATGCTCATTATAATTCCAACAGCAATGGCAGGCGCCCCTGTTGGGGCAAGGCTGGCACACAGATTATCACGGCGCACCTTAACTTATATCTTTGCGGTGTTTTTATTATTGGGTGCTGCTCGTATGATTGCCAACTTATTTTAATTTTGGTTATTTTAACTTCTGGTCATATTCACCGACTTCAGAATGGGTGGATAAAATCGCATCAATCTCTTCAAACATTGCTTCCAGATTTTTTTGTGAAGTCGGGCTTTCTACGACAACAACAAGGCTCGGCTTATTAGACGAAGCCCGCACCAGCCCCCAAGTGCCGTCCTCCACCATTACACGGATACCATTGACGCAGGTTATATCTTTCACCGCCTGACCGATAAAACTCTCCCTAGATTTTATTTGCGCAATCACGCGTTCCACCACTTCATATTTTATCTCATCAGCACAAAAAGGCGACATCGTTGGCGAGGCGTAAGTGGTCGGCAGGCTATCGTGTAAGGTCGCCATCGTCTGCCCTGTTTCAGCCAGCAAATCGCAAATGACAATCGCCGCTAAAATGCCATCATCATAGCCCCGCCCGATAGGCGTATTAAAAAAGTAATGCCCGCTTTTTTCAAACCCCGCCAAAGCCCCTGTCTCATGGGTGTGGCGTTTCATATAACTATGCCCCGTCTTCCAGTATTCGGTGCTTGCCCCTAGACTTTTTAATTCAGGATCTGTCGCGAATAGACCAGTGGATTTAACATCAACAATAAATTTTGCATTCTTATGTTGTGTCGCTAAATTTCTGGCAATAAGCACACCCATTTTATCGGCAAAAATCTCTCGCCCCTGATTATCAACAACACCGCATCTGTCGCCATCGCCGTCAAAGGCAAAACCAATATCTGCGCCTGACGCCAATACCGCATCACGCACCGCATGCAACATACCTATATCTTCTGGATTCGGATTATGGTGAGGGAAAGTGTAATCCAATTCACAATGAAGGGGGATAAC
>JAAOIL010000034.1 GCA_015163825.1 Alphaproteobacteria bacterium
CGTATCACCATTCGCACCGATAAACTGCACGGCACTTTATCTTTGCGCGGTGCATGGCTAGATGATTTAACCCTGTCCGAATATCGCCAGACATTAGACGAGAACGCACCGCCACAAACTTTATTGCAAAAAGATTGGCAAGTGCGTTTTGGTTGGGTGAGCAATGACAAAACAATCACACTGCCCGATGAGAATAGCCTATGGCAGCAAGTGGGTGGGAACGTGCTAACCCCGACAACGCCGATTACCATTCGCCATATCACCCCCGAAGATATTGTGCTGGTGCAACATATTAGCATCAATGAAGATTTTATGTTCTCTGCTGAACTGCGCATTGATAATCAATCGGGGCGGGTGATTACCCTTTATCCTTTCGGGCAAATCATGCGCCGTGGCGAACCAGAAACCAGTGGGCTATTTGTATTGCATGAAGGCCCTATCGGTTTTATCGGCGAACAAGGCTTGGTAGAACTAGATTATGACGACCTGCTAGAAGAGCGCACCATCAATCATAATAGTGTTGGGGGTTGGGTGGGGATAACCGATAAATATTGGGCAACCGTCCTTATTCCCCCGCAAGAAGCAGAGTTTTCGGCACGTTTTACAGGCGCATTTGAAAATGGACAGCCTATTTTTCGCAGTGATTATATTTTACCCGCCCAGACATTATCGCCAGGTGCCAGTGCCAGCAGTGTTAATCAATTATTTGCAGGCGCTAAAACGGTTGATGCGCTTGATAAATATCGCGAGGGTGGTATCATGCGCTTTGATTTGCTGATTGATTGGGGTTGGTTTTATTTTTTAACAAAGCCGATGTTTCATGCCTTGCAACTCATTTACAATTGGGTGGGGAATTATGGCATTGCCATTTTATTGGTGACGATTTCAATCAAACTTATTTTCTTTCCGCTTGCCAATCGGTCTTATGAAACAATGGCAAAAATGAAAAAACTACAGCCGCGTATGGTGGAAATCCGCGAGACCTATAAGGACGATCGCAGCGCCCAACAACAAGCCTTGATGAGCCTGTATCGTGATGAAAAATTAAATCCGCTTGCCGGCTGTTTGCCGATATTATTACAAATCCCTGTCTTCTTTGCTTTGTATAAAGTGTTGTTTGTAACGATAGATATGCGCCACCAGCCTTTCTTTGGTTGGCTGACAGATTTATCGGCGCCTGATCCTACTTCGGTTTTTAATCTGTTTGGGTTGTTGCCTTATGATGTGCCGTCATTTTTATTGGTGGGTGTGCTGCCGCTATTGATGGGCATAACTATGTATGTGCAAATGCAAATGAACCCACCACCGCCCGACCCGATACAAGCGCGATTGTTCCAGCTGATGCCGATATTCTTCACCTTTATTCTGGCAGGATTTCCTGCCGGATTGGTGTTATATTGGACGTGGAATAACTTTCTCTCTATTTTGCAACAAGCCTTGATTATGCGCCGCTCTGGTGTGCCAATAGAACTCGCCGCTAATCTTGGATTCAACAAACAAAAACCCGATGACACAAAATAATATCCTATCGGGGGGGAAATTATTCTCAAAGCCTTGTGAATTTATGCTGGGGGTCGTCGCCATAGACGGCTTGCCCGCCCCCGATATGGTGGAAGTGGCATTCGCCGGACGCTCTAATGTGGGCAAATCATCGCTCATTAATGCGCTGACCGGGCAGAAAAATCTGGCGCGGCAATCTAATACACCAGGGCGCACCCAAGAGATAAACTTTTTCCGCTTTGACCCCAGCATTGCCAAAGGACGCATTGTCGATTTGCCGGGCTATGGCTATGCGCGTGAAAGTAAAAAACGCATCGCCATCTGGAATAGATTATTGCGCTCTTATTTGCGCGGGCGCCCCAATCTGCGCCGTGCCTTTGTTTTGGTCGATGCCCGCCACGGCTTAAAAGCCAATGATTTAACAATGCTGGATATGCTAGATGAAGCGGCGGTGTCTTATCAAATCATCTTGAGCAAAAGTGATAAGATAAAAGTAACCGCACAAGAAGCCGTGCTGGTGGCAACGCAAGAGGCTTTACGCAAACGCCCCGCCGCCCACCCTGATATTATTTTAAGCGCCGCCCATAAAAATATCGGGCTGAAAGAAATCCGCACCGCTATCGCGCAACTTCTATAAAGGGGGGTATAAGGGCGTTTGATAAACCCGCCACAATCGGGTATAAACCGCTTATGGCTAAAAAAACCAAAAATACAAAAGACGCAAAAGGCTGGCTGGAACAGGCAAATCTATTGACCGAAGCCCTACCCTTCATGCAACGTTATGATGGGGAAATTGTCGTTATCAAATTCGGAGGGCATGCGATGGGTGATGAAGCGCTGGCACAGAGCTTCGCGCGTGATATTGTGTTGCTGAAACAATCGGGGATAAATCCTGTCATCGTGCATGGGGGCGGACCACAGATTGCTGAAATGTTGGCACGGCTGAATATCAAAAGTCGCTTCGCCAATGGCTTGCGTATCACCGATGCGCAGACCATAGATGTTGTGGAAATGGTGTTGGCGGGGGCGATTAATAAACAAATCGTCACAGCACTGAATAATGCCGGCGGCTTAGGTATTGGTATATCGGGCAAAGATGGCAATATGATTATTGCTGAAAAAACCAAAATAAAAAAAGGCGCGAAAGCGGGGGCGGGCAATATAGAAAAAGCCATCAATCTCGGTTTTGTCGGGCAGCCTAAAACCATCAACACGCATATTCTAAAAGCCATGATGGCACCGCAAATGATTCCGGTCATTGCCCCTATCGCCACCTCTAAAGGGGGGCAGACCTTAAATGTCAATGCCGATACTGCCGCCGGGGCAATCGCTGCCGCCCTAAAAGCCAAACGGCTATTAATGCTGAGCGATGTCGCAGGGGTGAAAGATAAAAAAGGCAAACTGCTAACAGGTTTGACCCCAACACAAGCACGCGCTTTGATTAAAAGCGGCGTCGCCCGCGATGGTATGATACCCAAATTGCAAACCGCCATTGATGCCGTCAAAGACGGCGTGGAAGCCACAGTCATTTTAGATGGGCGGGTGCCGCATTCTACTTTGCTGGAATTATTTACAGAACATGGCGCGGGCACTCTTATAGGTAAAGCGGGAACAGGTAAAGTGTGAAGCCGTTTAATGCCATAGACACGTGGATATTTGATTTAGATAATACACTTTATGCGCCGCAGCATAATTTATTCACCCAGATAGACAAACGCATGAC
>JAAOIL010000035.1 GCA_015163825.1 Alphaproteobacteria bacterium
CCTGTTTTAGTAATAACAGGACCAGAAGTCGCCCGAAACCCCACGCCCAATTCTCTGGCGATGATTTGTGCCAAAGTCGTTTTACCCAAGCCGGGTGGTCCCGCTAACAAAGTATGATCTAGCGCATCGCCCCGCCCTTTCGCCGCACCGATAAACACCCGCAAATTTTCTTTCATTTTTTCTTGCCCGATGAAATCGTCTAATGTGCGAGGGCGCATACTGGTATCTTCGCTACTTTTTTCGCTACTTTTTTCGCTACTTTTTTCGCTACTTTTTTCGCTGTTCTTTTTAGTGCCAAGTTCATTTGCGTCTATGATGCGTTCCTCTGTCATCACAACTCTTTCCCTAAATCTTTGAGGGCTTGTTTAATGATGTCTTGTGTTTGTGCCTCTTCGCCTAATGTTTTGAAGGCGGCTTGTATGGCGTGGTGCGCTTGCACACGCGGATAGCCAAGATTAAGCAATGCCGACAAAGCCTCCTGCGTGGCAGACGAACTTGGCTGCCCCCCTTCGGTGGACGTTTTATCTAACCCGCCTGATATAATCTGCTCCTCTGGTATTTTGTTTGCCAGTTCTTGCACGATGCGCCCCGCCACCTTTGCACCAACGCCCGGTGCTTGGCTTATCATGGCTTTGTCTTCTAGGGCGATGGCTTGGGCTAAATCTGCGCCAGATAGTATCCCTTGTATTGCTAAAGCGACACGCGCCCCCACGCCTTGCACACTCATCAATAGACGGAACCAGCCTCTTTCTTCTTCGCCCAAAAATCCAAACAGACGCAATTGGTCTTCACGCACATAGGTTTCTATGGCGAGTGTCACCACCTCGCCATCATCGGGTAGTGCCGCCAGCATACGGGCGGAACCTTCCACGACATAACCAACGCCGCCCACATCTATCAAGACGCGGTCGGTGCCACGCCCCGATACTTGCCCTGTCAGGCGACCAATCATACGCTCACCTCTTCTTTTATACGGAGCGGTGTGAAGTCCCGCCTATGCCCCAATGTGATTGCCACCGCCAGCGCATCTGCGGCGTGTTCATTTGCCACTTCTGCTTTTGGTAATAAGATTGCCAACATCGCCGCTATCTGTTTTTTATCGGCGTGTCCTGCCCCTGTCACGGCTCGCTTTATATAATTCGGCGTGTATTCATAAACAGGCACATTACGCCTTGCGGGGCAAAGCAAACACACCGCACGGGCTTGACCCAATTTCAAAGTCGCCGCCCCATCACGATTAACAAAAGTTTGCTCCACCGCCGCATAGTCTGGCTTCCATTCATCAAGCACAGATTCCAACCCCTGCTCCAATGATAATAGGCGGGTGGCTAAATCATCTGCCGCATCGGATGCCACAGACCCATTCGCAATATGTGTCATTTTATTACCCGCCACATCAATCACGCCCCAGCCCATAAATCTGAGACCCGGATCCATACCCAATAAACGATAAGTGTCGTTTATACCCATTCTATAAGCACCCCTTTATGCGCTTGCCGATAATGTCTCCATAACATCATCGGCTATATCAAAATTAGCATAGACATTTTGCACATCATCTAACTCGTCCAGAGCATCTATGAATTTCAAAACACTCGCCGCCGCATCGCCTTCAACAGCGATATTATTATTCGCCCGCCAAATAATACCAACCTCGCGAGGCGCCCCCAACGCTTCTTCTAAAGCGGCGCTGACATTATTCAAATCTTCCATAGCGCAGAATATATTATGACCTTCATCATCGCTTTCAACATCGCTTGCCCCTGCTTCTAGGGCTGCCTCAAACACGGCTTCGCCACCACCGACTTCTTTTTTGAAACCGATAGCGCCTAACCTATCAAACATAAAAGAGACCGCCCCTGTCTCGCCCAAATTACCACCCGCTTTGGAAAATGCCGAGCGCACCGCCGATGCCGTGCGATTGCGGTTATCCGTCAATGTTTCTATAATCACACCAACACCACCCGGCGCAAATCCTTCATAACGCATTTCTTCATAAGTGGTCTCGCCATCATCGGTACTCTTTTTGATGGCGCGATCTATATTATCCTTCGGCATATTCTGCCCCCGTGCCGCCAATATCGCTGTGCGTAATCTGGGATTGGCATCAGGGTCGGGCAAGCCCATTTTAGCCGCCACCATTATCTCTTTCGTTAGGCGAGAAAATACACGCGCGCGTTTTTTATCCTGCGCACCTTTGCGGTGTTGAATGTTCTTAAATTTAGAATGTCCTGCCATAGTCTCCTCTTATTCTCTCTCTTGTATTGCTGCCCCAATCATATAAAGACGAATCACTTGCAACCCTAGCCTGTCGTGTCGTCTTTTGAAAGACCCGAAGGCGGCAGACTAGAGATAAGCCGTCCCCCAAATCTTATTGGCATAATGGAATTCGCCAAGCCTGTTTCGTCATCGGTTTCAACAATAACCCCACAGAGGCTAGGCTCACCTTGCGCCGCCGCCATGCGTCCGCTTCTGATTTTGGTCGCAAAGCGTTGAAGCGGCTCGTCCTTCTCCATACCGATGACGCTGTCATAATCGCCGCACATTCCCGCATCCGTCTGATAGGCAGTGCCAAATGGTAATATCTGGGCATCGGCAGTCGGGATATGTGTGTGCGTTCCAATAACCAGACTGACACGACCATCACAAAAATGTCCCATCGCCATTTTCTCTGAACTCGCCTCGGCATGGAAATCTATCACAATCGCATCTGCCATTTCACGCAACGGACATATCGCTAACTCCCGATTGATAGCGGCGAAAGGATCGTCCAGCGATTCCATAAATAACTGACCCATAACATTAACGACCAGCACGTGTTTTTCTTCGCCGCCCACTTGCGTTTTGAATAGCCCCGCCCCCTGACCAACCGTGCCTTGCGGATAATTGCTAGGGCGCAACAGGCGAGGCTCATCTGCTATATAGTCTATAATATCCGACTGATCCCAAGCATGATTGCCAGTCGTCACAACATCTACACCCGCTTTCAAAAACGCATTTGCTATATCGGCAGTGATGCCATGCCCCCCCGCCGCATTCTCGCCATTGATGATAACGAAATCTAGCGCATAAGCCGTTCGCCATTGTGGAATCTGCTCCACCACAGCACGACGCGCCGCACGCCCTACAACATCACCTAAAAATAATATCCTCATATTTATTTGCCTCTTTATTTTCTTGTGCAATCATATATTTGCGTTTGTGTTATCACATAATCTAGCGGTTGGTCGTGCGTATCTTTCGGGCAATCGTCTAGCCTTTGCGCATCATAAGCCAAGCCTATCGCCAAGCGCGGCGAAAGCACAGATAATGTGCGGTCATAATAGCCCCCGCCTCTGCCTAATCGTGTGCCGCTTTTATCAAATGCCAGCAATGGCACAAGCACAATATCGGGGGAGCAAACACCCGCCGATTCTGGTGGCACAGACATGCCCTCACTATCTTTCACGAGGGGGGTGTTGCGATCGTAAGCGCGAAACACCATAGGGGTAGCGGGCGCAATACATACGGGCAAACAAAGTTGCGCTTCTCGGGCAAGAACATTAATGAGCGGTTGCGTATCCACCTCGCCTTTGGTGGCGATATAGACGGCTATTGTCGCCCTTTCATAATCACCCGCATAATCAAAAATGCTTTGCATAAATTGTGTGGCGAAGGGCGTGGCATCAACCACTTGCTCCCCGCGGATACGGAGCATAGATTGGCGCAATTCTGACTTATTCATTATGCACCTCAATTGCTAAAAAAAATAGAACCGCCCAGACCGTTTGTGCATGCTCCCGGAGACCTACTATGTAGGTGGGCGCCGTATGCAAAAGACCACGGTCCCTCACAGGGACAGCTCCCGGGTGGGTTGTATGGCCCCGAGTAATCGCACAATAACGCATCGGGCAGTTCCAAATAGACATTACCATAGTTCAGGATTTTTCGGAAGGGGTGGTGGCTGCCCCTAATTGCGAAGCCTCTAATTGCACGGCGATGTCGGTGATGGCGCTGGCAATAGACTCCTCCATTTGCGAAAGGCGTTGCGACAGGGCTTCGCGTGATGTCTCCGCCTTGTTGATGTCATCTTTCACCGCATCTATATCGCGTTGCAGATCTCGCAATTCACTACACAAAGTTAGCCCGACCAAAACCAGCATATGACTATCGCTCGCCTTTGAACCCTCGCGCCGCACATCTGAGACACGCGCCGATAAATCCTCCGCCAGACGAAGCACCTGCGCTTCCTCCCCATTCGCACACGCAACCTGAAACATCCGCGAGTTAATAGAGACCGTTACCTCCGCCATTTATTGCACCCCCAATAATGAGTCTAGTTTCGCTAACGCCTTCTCTACACGAGACGCCGCGCGTTTATTATCAGACTGCAATTGCTTGTTCTTGCGCTTCAAATCCGAAATCTCGCCACGCAAATGTGCCGCCTCTATATGCGCCTGACCAACAGCCTCGCCCAACGCCCCTATGCGGGTGGCGGCTGTCGTTAATCGCTCCAAGGCTGTGTTTACTTTCTGCATAACCCATATAAAGACAAGGGCAGAATTCCGTCAAGGGGCGATTCGGGGATAAGTCAAAATCCTCCATTGACTTCACCCTATAAAATCGCCATAAAATCGCCAATATGCCGCAGGAATTGATAAGGAAAGAATCCATGTCCGATATATCAGACACTATGATGGCGAACGCTATACGCGCCCTCGCTATGGATGCCGTGGAAGCCG
>JAAOIL010000036.1 GCA_015163825.1 Alphaproteobacteria bacterium
GCTGGCGGCGACATTGACCAAGCCGTCATCATTGACCGATACTTTTGCGCCTGTGGTTTCGACAATCTCGCGAATGACTTTACCGCCTGTGCCAATGACATCGCGGATTTTATCTTGCGGGATTTGTATGGTTTCTATTTTTGGCGCATATTCACCCATTTCACTGCGTGATTCAGACAAAGCTTGCGACATTTCATTGAGGATATGAGCACGACCATCTTTGGCTTGCTCCAATGCCACTTTCATAATCTCGTGCGTTATGCCGGTGATTTTAATATCCATTTGCAAAGACGTCACACCTTCAGATGTGCCCGCAACTTTGAAATCCATATCGCCGAGATGGTCTTCATCACCTAAAATATCCGACAGAACCGCGAATTTTTCGCCTTCCTTAATCAGCCCCATAGCAATACCAGCGACAGGGCGTTTAAGGGGAACGCCCGCATCCATCATCGCCAGCGAAGACCCGCAAACGGTCGCCATTGAAGACGAGCCATTTGATTCCGTAATCTCTGAGACAAGGCGTATGGTATAAGGAAATTCCGCGCGCGGCGGTAAAAGGGCGCGCATTGCCCGCCAAGCGAGTTTGCCGTGCCCAATCTCGCGGCGGCTGGTAAAACCGACCCGCCCTGTTTCGCCAACGCTATAGGGGGGGAAGTTATAATGTAGCATAAAGTTTTCTTTATAGGTGCCTTCTAGGGCATCAATGAATTGTTCATCATCGCCTGTGCCCAAAGTCGCCACGACGAGGGCTTGTGTCTCACCGCGTGTGAATAATGCCGAGCCATGCGCGCGCGGTAAAACCCCCGCCTCCGCCCGAATGGGGCGAATGTCTGCCAGACCACGACCATCTATGCGTTTTTTGGTATCTAAAATAGACCCCCGCACAATATCACTTTCCAAATGCTTAAAAGCCCCGCCAACCGCAAGTGCCTCATCAGCACTGGCATTGTCGGGCAAAAGTTCTGCTTTGACCTTATCGCGTAAAGTGGCAATCGTGTCTTGGCGAGATTTCTTGTCGCTGGTTTGGTAAGCCGCCGCCAAATCATCGCGCACCATTTTAGCAATCTGGGCTTGCATCGCACTATCATCAAAGACAGGCACATCGCGTGGTTCTTTCGCAGATTTTTCTGCCATGCGAATAATCGCTTCTATCACAGGCTGAAACTGCTCATGCCCGAATGTCACCGCACCCAACATAATCTCTTCCGAGAGTTCTTGGGCTTCACTTTCTACCATCAAAACCGCATCATTGGTGCCAGCGATAATCAAATCAAGAATGCTGGTTTCCATTTCATCAAGGCTTGGGTTCAAAATATAAGAGCCGTCTTGATAACCAACACGCGCCGCCCCTATAGGCCCTTGAAAGGGCACACCCGATAAAGTCAATGCCGCCGACACTGCCACGAGGGCGACAATATCCGGATCATTTTCTAAATCATGGCTTAAAACGGTGGCAATAACTTGTGTTTCATTCTTAAAGCCTTTCACAAAAAGCGGGCGAATAGGGCGGTCAATAAGACGCGACACCAATGTCTCTTTTTCTGTAGGACGCCCTTCGCGTTTGAAAAATCCACCCGGCACTTTACCCGCCGCATAAGCGCGTTCTTGGTAATTAACCGTGAGCGGGAAAAAGTCTAACCCCGCTTTGGGGTGGCGGTCGGCAACCACGGTTGCCAACACACTTGTTTCGCCATAATGGACGAGCACGGCGCCATCGGCTTGGCGCGCAATGCGTCCTGTTTCTAAAACGAGCGGTCGGCCGCCCCATTCAATTTCTTCTCTTGTTATATCAAACATTATATTTCCTATCTGTTTTCATTCGTATTCGTATTTATATTTAACGGCGTAAGCCTCTATATTAACGGCGTAAGCCTCTATATTAACGGCGTAAGCCTAAGCGTCCAATCAGAGTTTGATAGCGCGCATCATCGCGGCTTTTCAAATAATCCAAGAGGCGTCGTCTTTGGCTGACCATTTTCAACAAGCCACGGCGCGAATGATTATCTTTCGCATGTGTCTTGAAATGTTCGGTTAGATTAACAATCCGCTCTGTGAGGATTGCCACTTGCACTTCAGGCGAACCTGTATCACCACTGAGTGTGGCATAGTCTTTTATGACTTGCGCTTTGCGCTCTGCTTCTATCGACATCGGAACTCTCCTTTTCTGTTTCAGTTATGATTACGCCTCTGGAGCCACAATATCTGGTGAAGGAAAAACCTTCATTGATTTTATCGCCGCCGCTTCAAGGTAGCAGATTGCCACCAAGCCATTTGCGTCATACACACAAAAGCGGTCTGCGGCGATTATCTCTTGCGATATATCGGGCAAGCCGTCTTGCGGGATTGTCAGCCCATGGCGGAGACGCGATGCAAAGTCTGCACCAACCACCAGAGCCGGGATGTCGGCCAGCACGGTATGGATTGGAGAGAGACTTGCGTCTAACATCTGTCCGTGAGTCTCGCTTGATAATTCATGTGAGGACTCAAGGGTTGTCAAATCGGGCGCACTATGGCGCAAATCACTTAGCTTTTCTAGTGTTATTATTGAATTTTCGTCAAAAATTCCAACTTTTGTGCGCCGCAAGGCACAAATGTGTCCATAAGTGCCCAAACATTGCCCTAAATCCCGCGCCAAAGCCCGCATATAAACTCCTTTGCCGCATTGCACTTGCAAAGTCAGGCTATGCGGCGTGGTCGCCAAAATCGCAATCGTATCAATACGCACCTTGCGGGACACCAAAGGCACCACTTGCCCCGCTCGTGCCAGCGCATAAGCGCGTTTGCCATCCTGCTTTATCGCCGAATATTGTGGCGGCACTTGCTCTATCGTGCCTATAAAATCAGGCAGTGCCGCCTCTATCGCCGCTCTATCGGGGCGGTTATCAGATTCGGCAATGACCGCACCCTCGCTATCATCTGTGGCGGTCGCCGCCCCCCACATAATCTCAATCTCATAAATTTTGGTCGCCTCTTGCATAAAGGAAATGGTTTTGGTCGCCGCCCCAAATGCCAAAGGCAATACACCGCTTGCCAAAGGATCTAATGTGCCGGCATGACCGACTTTACGCGCTTGAAAAAGATGACGCACTTTTGCTACCGCTTGGGCAGAGCTCATATGGCGGGGTTTATCAAAATTAAGCCAGCCATCTATCGGGCGTCCTGTTTTGCGCCTAGCCATTTATTTTATAAAAAGTCATAAGGATTAAAATTCATCAGAGTTTTTAGAAGGCGTGGTGGTTTGAGGGGGCCCCGAATTCTTAGGAGGTAAGTCACTTAATATCTTATCCATTGCCGCGCCGCGTTCAAAACTCATATCTGCCACAAATGTCAGTGACGGCACATATTTAAGGCGCAAACCTTGCAAGGCTTGTTTTTTATAACGACCAACATTGTCATTCAAAACCGCCACACTCGCCCCAACATCGCCGCCGCCAAGCGGCATAATAAAAGCCCGCGCATAACGCAAATCAGGAGTCATACGCACTTCCGTCACCGTAATCGTGCCGTCCAAACCATCTAGGATAAAATCACCCTTGCTTAAACTATCGGCAAGGCGTTGGCGTATCATCTCGCCAACCCGCAATTGCCTTTGGCTGGGCTCATTTGTTGTTTTCTGCCGTGCCATCGTCTGCCGCCTTATCGCTCAGTTTTGCAATTGGCGAGAGACGGATTCAACTTCAAAACATTCAATCATATCGCCTTGTTTGACATCGGCAAATGTGGCAAATGCCATACCGCATTCTTGCCCGCCTGTCGCTTCTTTCACTTCATCTTTGAAGCGGCGCAGAGAACTTAAATCACCTTCATGCACGACAATATCATCACGGATAATGCGCACTTTTGCGCCACGTTTGACGGCACCTTCTTCAATACGACAGCCCGCCGCCCGACCACCCTTGATAGAAAAGACATCAAGCACGGCAGCCTTACCAAGCAAGGTTTCACGCAATTCTGGCGAGAGCATACCCGACATCGCCGCTTGTAAATCATCAACCAAATCATAAATGACATTATAGTAGCGGATTTCAATACCGCTCACTTCTGCTGCCTGTTGTGCCTCGCGCCGTGCCCGCACATTAAACCCGACAATCACCGCCCCAGAGGCATTCGCCAATGTCACATCGCTTTCATTGATGCCACCCACGGCTGACAATACCACCCGCGCCCCGACCTCCTCATTGCCTAGTTTTTCTACCGCTTGCGCTATCGCTTCTACCGAGCCTTGCACATCACCCTTAACAATAATGGTCAGTTCTTTTTTATCCGTGCCCCCTGCTTGGGCGGCTTTTAATGCCATTAATTGGTCTAGCGATGTCGTGCGTCCCTGACCATCTGCCCCCGCTTGTTGGCGATATTTACGCGCTCTATAATCGGCGACTTCACGCGCCCGTGCATCATTTTCTACCACGCTCAATACCTCTCCTGCCCGAGGCGCCCCTGATATGCCCAGCACTTCTACCGGCATAGAAGGCGGTGCTTCTTTTATCGGCTTGCCATTGGCATCGTGCAAGGCACGCACTTTGCCCGATTCTTCCCCGACCACAAAAATATCACCCGCCCGCAATGTGCCGCGTTGCACAAGTATCGTTGCCACAGGCCCACGCCCTTTATCCAAACGCGCCTCTATGACCACACCTTCGGCGGCGCGTGTCGCATTGGCTTTTAAGTCCATCAATTGCGCTTGTAAAATAATGCCCTCTAATAAATCATCCAATCCTGTGCCATCTTTGGCAGAAACGGGCACCATCTGTGTTTCGCCACCCATTTCTTCAGCAATGATTTCGTGTTGCAATAAATCATTTTTAACACGCGTCACATCGGCTTCGGGTTTATCTATTTTATTGATGGCGACAATAATCGGCGCCCCCGCTTCTTTGGCATGGGCAATCGCTTCTATGGTTTGGGGTTGCACACTATCATCTGCTGCCACCACCAGCACCACAATATCAGTAACCTTTGCGCCGCGTGCCCGCATAGCGGAAAATGCCGCATGACCCGGTGTATCAACAAAGGACACCACCTGACCTTCTTTCGTGAAACTTTGATAAGCACCAATATGTTGCGTAATACCCCCCGCTTCACCCGCCGCCACTTTTGTTTCACGCAAGGCATCAAGCAAAGAGGTTTTGCCATGATCGACATGACCCATAATCGTTACAACAGGCGGGCGTGGGGTTTGTGCGCCCACATCATCATTGCCGCCGATAAGACCTTCTTCAATATCGCCTTCGGCAACACGTTTGACACTATGCCCAAAATCTTCAGCAACAATCTGGGCGGTATCGGCATCAATCACATCATTGATTTTAAGCATCATACCTTGTTGCATTAAAACTTTAATCACATCGGTAGCGCGTTCTGCCATACGATTGGCAAGTTCTTGTATGGTAATCGTTTCTGGCACGGTAATGGTGCGGGATTGTTTCTCTTGCGGCAATTGCACATCGGCTTGGCGTTTTTCACGCTCGCGGCGGCGTTTAATAGACGCCAATGACCGCATACGCTCTTCATCATTCAACGCATCATTTATGGTCAGTTTGCCTTCACGGCGGCGGCGCTCGCCCTTTTTATTATCGGTGCGTTTGGGATCTGCTCGCCCTTCCTCATCACGCGTCGGTGCAGGTGTTGTTTTACTGGCAACTTTGCTTGTCGTGCGGCGCACCCGTGCATCGGCCTCAGAGGGCTCCACCGGCACATCGGTTGGATCCATCACTTCAATCTCATCTTTGCCTGATTTCTTTTGGGCTTTCTTTTCTGCTTTTTTCTCTGCTGCTTGTTCTGCCGCGAATCGTGATTCTTCTTCTAGCTTAGCTTCTGCCGCAAGGCGCTCAGCTTCTTGCGCTTCTATGACTTCAAGTTCTGCTCGCCGCTTGGCTTCTTCCACCGCTTCAAGGCGTTTATTCTGCTCGCGTTTTGATAATGTTTCAATCGCCTCTGGCACGGCGGGGGTTGGGATATTACCTTCGGCGGCATCTTCTATCACTTCACCTTGACGGATTGTGCGTTTTTTGCGTTTTTCCACCACCACGGCTTTGCTACGCCCATGCGCAAAACTTTGCCGCACCTGCCCCGATTCAACAGTGCGCTTGAGACTTAATGTCTTGCCCTTTTTTGCCTCACCCGCCTCTGCATTTTCTTTGGCAGATGTATTTGGGTCATTATCACTATCAGTCATGAGAGTCCTCTTTGTGAAATTCAGAATCGTCAAAGTGCGTAATAAATCCCAAAATAACATTCATAGAAGCGAGGAAGTGCTTATCACTCAACACAATATGATGCACATTATCACGCCCCAAAGCACCGCTTAGCTCTGCCACTGAAAATATATCACACAGCGCAATATCGGTAGCACGGGCTTTATGGGCAAGTTTTTTGGCACCACCTTCGGCACTATCTTGTGCATTGAATAAAAGCACGGCCGTGCCTGCTGTTAAAGCCGCATGGACTTTACCAAACCCGCTTTGCACACACCCTGCTTTGCGTGCCAAGCCTAATAAATCTAGGGCGCGGTGGCGCAATAACGTTTCAATATGGTCAGCAAAAGCGGGGGGCGCCATAGCGGCTTTATCTTTGGCTAAATCTTCTATTGCGCCTCGTAAGCTAGAGCATGAGTTAGAATCGGGCACGGCTATAAGATATTCGCGCGCCCCCTCCTCTAATGATAAGCGCCCCCTTAAATCAACAACAAGGCGATAGGCGGCAGGGGCAGTGGGGGTATAGATAAAGCGCAAGCAATTATTATTCTCTGCCCCTCTAGAAAATGCAGAAACGGCAGAAACTGCAGAAACGGCAGAGACTGCAGAGAATTCTGACGCTTCTTTATAAGCGTGTGGCGCGTCTTCATTGGCGCGTAATGATGTGTCCGTTGCTTGCATTCTATATCCTCTATCTTATCGGGTGTCTTATCCTGTCTCATTAGTCTAATGTTATAGTTGCGCTGGCGGCTCTATTAAAGTTTCAGCACTTGCTTCTTCTGCGGCTTCGGCTTCTGCCTCTATCTCTGCTTGGGCTTGTGCTTGTGCTTCTGCCAATGCGCGTTTGGCTTCATCAACTTCGGCTTGGGTAATCCACCCCGCCGCCACACGCGCTGTCATAATCATTGTTTCCGCTTCTGGCGCCGCAATATCAAACCCAACAAGGAAACCATCATGCTTAATCGGCTTTGAAGCATTGCGGCGGTCTTCACCTTCTCTACCCTCCCTGGCGCGTTGGGCGCGTTCTCTAGCACGGCGCGCGGCTGTGAGTTTTGGGGGCATTTCCACCCAACCTGTTAAATCATCTGTGGCGCAACCAGCAAAATCATCAAGCGATTTAATCTCGTTCTCGCCCAAGCGCACCAACATAGCGGGTGTGAGACCTTTAATCTCTGCCAGCGCATCGCTGACCCCCAATGCCACACGCTTTTCTGATAAAGCCGCATTCTCGCGATCCAGATGATCACGCGCCCGATTTTGAATTTCTTCAGCCGTTTCTTCCTCAAATCCTTCAATGCTGGTAATCTCTTTTAATGGCACAAACGCCACTTCTTCAACACTGGCAAAGCCTTCTGAGGCAAGCAATTGCGCTAGCATTTCATCAACATCAAGCCCCTCCATAAAGGCTTCGGTGCGTTCAGCAAACTCTGTTTGACGCCGCTCGCTCTCTTGGGCTTCGGTCATAATATCAATATCCCAGCCTGTCAGTTGCGAGGCAAGGCGCACATTTTGACCACGCCGCCCAATCGCTAAACTTAACTGCTCGTCCGGCACCACCACATCAATGCGATTAATATCTTCGTCTAAAACAACCTTGCTGACTTCTGCTGGTGCCAGCGCATTAACAATAAATGCCGCCGCATCGGGCGACCATGGTATAATATCAACCTTCTCGCCTTGTAGTTCATTCACCACGGCTTGCACACGACTGCCACGCATACCAACACACGCCCCAACCGGATCTATGCCCGGGTCATTTGATATGACCGCAATCTTCGCCCGACTGCCGGGGTCTCTTGCCACAGCGCGAATTTCTATCACGCCATCATAAATCTCTGGCACTTCTTGCCCGAATAAACGTGCCATAAAATCTGGCACGGTGCGTGATAAAATAATCTGTGGGCCGCGCATTTCACGACGCACATCATCAATATAAGCACGGATGCGGTCGCCCGGGCGAAACACTTCGCGGGGGATAAGATGATTGCGCCTTATCACCGCCTCACCACGACCCAAATCTAAAACGACATTGCCATATTCAACCCGCTTTACAATCGTGCTGATAATCTCGCCAATGCGGTCTTTGAACTCTTCATATTGTTGCTCGCGCTCCGCATCACGGACACGTTGCACAATCACCTGCTTCGCCGCTTGTGTCGCAATACGACCAAACTCTACGGGGGGCAATTCCTCTATAATCTCATCACCAATCTTGGCATCCGCTTTTTCTTTTTGTGCCATCGCCAATGTGATTTCTGTATCATCATTCTCTACAAGCGCCACCACCTGCACGGCACGCAAAAGCGTTGTCACCCCTGTTTGTGGGTCAATCTGGACACGGATGTCGTTCTCTGCCCCATAACGAGCCTTCGCCGCCCGCCCTATCGCATCCGCCATCGCATCAAGCACAATCTGTGGCTCAATACCTTTTTCACGCGCAACCGCATCAGCGATTTGCACCAGTTCCAATTTATTCGCACTAATTCCTGTCGTCATAATCATCTCCTTTATTTAGTCGTAATTTAGTATTTAATCTTTAAGTGTATTCAATAGATTGCTTATTTCTGCGGCGCTGGGGTGTAAAATCACCTCGCTTATTTGTGAAAAGGCAAACCCCAAAACCTGTGGCGCGCTATAATTTTCCAAAGCAACCTCTAACAGCAATTCATCATTTTCTATGCCGCATAAAATGCCCTGAAAACGCGACCGTGCTTTATCATTGCTGATAATCGGGCGTATCGTTTTTAACTTCACACGCGCCCCTTTATAGGTTTCAAAATCTGCCAATCTTGTTAGCGGGCGTTCTAGCCCCGCCGAAGATACTTCTAGCGCATAGGCCCCACTGATAAGATCTTCAACATCCAGCAGAGCCGATAGCGCCCGACTTATCGTTTCGCATTCGCCCAATGTGAGAGTGCCCTCTTTATTTTCTGCCATAATCTGTAGCACTTTCTTAGCATTTTTAGTGCTTTTGCCTTTTGGTGCGGCGCCCATATCTGCGCCAATCAAGCGCATACGCACCAAGGTAAAATCCAAATCCTCTAGCACAGGCACAACCACAGGCAGAAGCACCCGCGCGCCTGCACCCGCCATAAGATGATTTGTTGGCGTAATATCACCTTGTTGTGTGAGGGGTTGTGTGAGAGGTTGTGTGAGGGGCTGTGTGAAAGGGGGCGTAAAGGAAGGTGTAGAGGAAGGCGCAGAAGAGGGCGCAGAGGAAGGCGCAGAAGAGGGTGTTGAGAGCGGTGCTATCGTTTCGCCCTCATTTTGCTGCCTATCTTCAGATGTATTTTGCATTTTAAGTCCAATATCTCTCTTTGTTCAGTTTTTATATTTTGTTTTTGCAATAAAAAAAGCGGCACTGCCGATTAAGACAGCCCACTTCAATAAAGCAGAATAGGGCGTGTTTAGCGTTAATTTATGGATTTTGCAAGATAATTAGGTATATTTTGCCTAAAATTCGTATAAATTTAGATAATTCCGCTATTTCTTGCCAGTTTTGCGTATCGTGCCGCCTAATTTTTGCAAGCGCAAATAGGTTGTGGAGCGCCCTTCTCTTTGGGCTTTTTCTTCATAACGGGTAGAAAACCATTGCGAGGGCGGGGCTTGCCAATCTTCCACGCTTTGCGCCACCAAGCGAAACAGCCCTGAAGCCCGAATATGAATAAGCGTCCAATCCACATAAGGCACAATATCACTCGCGAATAAAAACCCACCGCGTGGGGTCAGAACCCGATGTATAGCCGCCAGATTTTCTGTATTGATAAAACGGCGTTTGTGGTGTTTCTTTTTATGCCATGGGTCGGGATAGAGCAGATAAAGATTACACAAGGTCTTATCTGCCAAAGCGTCTATGATATCGCGACCATCACCGCAATGAATACGGATATTGGTCAGATCATATTGAGCAATGCCGCGCAAGAGTTTTGCCACCCCTAAAGGAAAAGGTTCGCAGCCAATAAAGCCGCATTGGGGGTTGCGCCGTGCTTGCCCTAATAAATGCTCCCCCCCACCAAAGCCAATCTCTAGCGCATAATCTTGATAGTCTTTATCAAACCAGTCGGCAGGATTTTGCCCGCCAAGATTTTGCGGGGCTTTGTCTATATTGATTTTCCATTGCGGCAAATGCTCATCTAGATAATTGCGTTGCCGCCCCGACATCCGTGTGCGCGCAAATAAAAGACGTTTGGGATAATCATCTTCGCCTTCTAAATCTGTCGTAAAGGGGTTATCAGTATTCATTTTTATTGTTCATTTTTAGTGTTCATTTAGCGAATATGTTTATCTAATTGTAAATCTGTTTTTTCCCACGAGAACCCCCCATCGGCATCGGGGCGGCGGCCAAAATGACCATAGGCGGCTGTGCGGGCATAAATCGGGCGGTTTAAGTTCAAATGTTGGCGAATACCTTGCGGGGTTAAATCCATAGATTGCGGCAGCAGACGCTCTAGGGCGGCTTCTTCTATTTTGCCTGTGCCGTGTAAATCGACATAGATTGCCAAAGGATGACTGACCCCAATGGCATAAGATAATTGCAAAGTGCATTTTTCTGCCAGCCCCGCCGCCACAACATTTTTTGCCAGATAACGCGCCGCATAAGCGGCTGACCTATCAACCTTTGTTGGGTCTTTGCCAGAAAAAGCACCGCCACCATGCGGGGCAGCGCCACCATAAGTATCCACAATGATTTTACGCCCTGTCAAACCCGCATCGCCATCGGGGCCGCCAATCACAAAAATACCGGTGGGATTAACAAATAGATTTTTGTCATCACACATCCAGCCAGCGGGCAACACATTTTCTATGAGGGGGCGCACAAGGGCGCGGACTTCATCTTGTTGTAATGCCGCATTATGCTGGGTGGATAAAACAATAGAGGCC
>JAAOIL010000037.1 GCA_015163825.1 Alphaproteobacteria bacterium
CCCGCCAATGCCGTTACCGCCTTAATCGGACCATCGGGCTGTGGCAAATCCACTTTCTTGCGTTGTCTCAATCGTATGAATGATGTGATTGAGGGGTGTCAGATAAAGGGCAGCATCACTATAGATGGGCAAGATATTTATGCGCCCGATATTGATGCGGTAGAATTGCGTGCTCGCATTGGTATGGTGTTTCAAAAACCTAATCCGTTTCCAAAAACCATTTTTGACAATGTCGCTTATGGACCACGGATACATGGGCTCGCCAGCACCCGTGATGCCCTAGATGAGGTGGTGGAGCAAAGCCTGCGCCGTGCGGGTTTATGGGCGGAGGTCAAGGATAGACTAACAGCAGATGCGATGAGCCTATCGGGGGGGCAACAACAGCGTTTGTGTATTGCGCGCGCTATTGCGGTGCGCCCCGATGTGGTATTGATGGACGAGCCGTGTTCGGCACTAGACCCGATAGCGACCGCGATAATAGAGGAGTTAATAGAAGAGTTGCGCCGTGACTATACGATTGTTATTGTCACGCATTCTATGCAACAAGCGGCAAGGGTTTCGCAGCGCACGGCATATTTTCATTTGGGGCATTTGGTAGAATATAATGTGACCGATGACATATTCACCCGCCCGCAAGACGAACGCACCGAAGCCTATATTTCAGGCAAAATAGGATAGAAAGTTAGGATAGATAATGACACAGCAAGATGCCAAAAAAGATGAGAGCCACGAACATATTGCCTCCGCCTTTGACAGAGATTTGAAGGCGCTAAACGACCTTATGAATGAGATAGGGGAAAAAGCCTTGTCGCAATTGCGCGCCGCCATTGCGCTCTGTGATGAGGGGGGCAATGACGAGAGCCAAGACAACCCCAACACCCCCGCCATAGAAACCCGCATTGCCACTATTATTGCAGGCGACAAAGAAATAGATAATTTAGAAGCCGCCCTTAATGAAAAAGTGGTGGAAGTGATTGCGCGCCGTGCCCCTATGGCACAAGATTTACGCAGTATCATTGCCGCCCTCAAAGTGGCGGCGGCACTAGAGCGCATTGGTGATTACGCCAAGAACATCGCCAAACGTATGCGGGTTATTTTGCAAGCCGAAAAGGACGCCAGCAATCCCCAGATATATGCCATGGGCGAGATGGTGTGTGCGATGTTGGCAGATGTTATGACCGCTTATCGCGATATAGATGCAGATTTGGCTATGGCAGTGCGCAACCGCGATGTAGAGGTGGATAAATTACACACAGATATTTTCCGCACTTTATTATCACAAATGGATAGTGCCACAGGGGCGCATGACAACAGCACCAATCTACATTTTTTATTCATTGCCAAAAACACAGAACGTATGGGTGATTATGTGACAGGCATTGCCGAGCAAATCTATTTTTTGAAATGCGGCACTCTACCAGATGATGAACGCCCAAAAGCCGATAAATCTAGTTCCCCTAAATCTTAATTTACCCCTTAATTTACCCCCTTAATTAAGAGGACTACCCTCTATTGTTATGCGATGCATTTCACGCCTCGCGCCGTGATAATCATTTAGGGCATAATGCCATGTGGCACGATTATCCCAAAAGGCAATAGAACCCGGCTGCCATTGAAAGCGTGTGGTGTTTTCAGGGCGACTAGCATGGGCATAAAGATATTTCATCAGGGGAAAACTCTCCTCTGGTGTCCAGCCTTCAAAGTGAATGGTAAAACCCGGATTTATGTAAAGGGCTTTGCGCCCACTTTCAGGGTGGGTGATAATAACAGGGTGGGTGGCATCTTGCGTAGCGGCTTCGGCGTTTGATAATCGTCCGCCAACGGCATCTTTATATTGCGAAATATCGCCAAACACATGGCGGCTAGAATGCACGGCGCGCACCCCCTCTAATGTTTTTTTCAAACCATCGGACAAGCCTTCATAAGCCTTATACATACAAGCGAAAAGTGTATCACCACCGACTGCGGGTGTTTCTCGCGCCAATAAAATAGACCCCATTGCGGGTATATCATCATAAGAATGATCGGTATGCCAATCACCGCCTATATTGACCGCTTGGTCTGGCTCCTTGACAACGGCAGCGATTTTTTCATAGCCATCAACTTTTTGAAAAAAGCGATTGATGTTAATCTCACCCCAACGTTCGGCAAAAGCAATATGCTGTTCGGGGGTAATGTCTTGATCGCGGAAAAATAAAAGGCCGTGTTTAATAAAAGCATCACGGATATTGGCGAATTGCGCATTGCTCAAATCTGCGCCCAAATCAACATTACAGACTTGCGCACCAACAGCCCCTGACATCGGGCGAATATCTATTTCGTTCATTTGGTTCATCTTGCCTCTCTTATCGTCATCAATTGAAAAGATTTTGTGCTATTTTCACGCTTTCTGCAAGCCAATTTTATGCTAATATGGCTTATGGCTCATACAGATAACACCCGCCAATCTATCGCCGCTTTACTGGCAGAGGCAGAAACCCGCTTTTCTGCCGTATTAGATTCCCGCACCAGTAAAAGCGATAAAACCCGCACTCAACCTAGACCTCCAGCAGTTCCTGCCCTCATGCAGGGGCTAGATTTAACAATAAATGAGGAGGCTTTGATAGCCCTCTCGGCAGCTTTCGCCCGTGCTGGGGCATTTGATAACGACCAGATTCGCACCACTTTAGAAGCCCAGATTGGCACCATTACAGCACCCCTTATTCAAAAATGGATAGATGAGAATCTGCCAAATATCACCCGCGAGGTCGTGCGCGAAGCCTTGGGCAATGTCAGCAAGGTGCGCCCTTATGGTTTGCGTCCCTCTAGCGGCAAAACAGCACTCGGCACAGACACCGCAACACCACAAATTAAATAGATTTATTTTCCAGAACAGAAGCCGCCAATTCCCGACTTTTCAAAAGATAAATTTCGGGTGCCACCAACCCCGCCTCATATAATTCTCGCAAAGCCAGCATTTGCCGCTCCACTTCTTTCAAGCCCTTAATTTCTGCATCATTATTTTTGGCTATATTCTTATCCATTTTCACATCAGGCACAACAACCGCCTCTACTTTCTCTTGCCCCTTTACTTTCTTGCCAAAAATTAGCGGCACTAAAATCTCAAAAATCAAACTATAAAGTAGCATCGCCACCACTGCCCCGATAATCGCCCCCGCCCCCAAAGCGACCAGTGTCATATCTTGCCCTAATACCTCACCAATGA
>JAAOIL010000003.1 GCA_015163825.1 Alphaproteobacteria bacterium
GGCGCAGATATTATTGAATCACAAAGTTGATGAAATCATAATGCGCAACAATAAAATATATGGAGTGCGTTGTGGCACGAAAGAAATAGCGGGTGATGTTGTGCTGGCGGGTGGTTATGCCAGCCCTCATCTTATAAAACCGCTTGGCATAAATCTGGCTGTGCAACCCGTGAAGGGGTACTCGCTGACTTTTGATTGCGCCACCGCCACCGCTATTATGCCCCGCTATCCTATTGTAGATGATGCCCGCCATATTGCTATCACGCCTTTTCGCAAGCGCATAAGGGTGTTGGGTATGGCAGAATTTGCGGGCGCGGATACACATATTCCCCCTGCGCGGCTTCACCATTTGGAGGGGTTTTTGCGTCATCTTTATCCGCAACTGGTGCTGGATAATCCGCAAGGCTGGGCTGGATTACGCCCGATGAGTGCCGATGGGCGTCCCTTCATTGGGCAAACCTCTATCAAAGGGCTTTGGCTCAATTGCGGACACGGACATCTCGGCTGGACTATGGCGGCGGGTTCGGCACGGCTTTTGGCGGCGCAAATCACCAATGCCGTCCCCGCAATAAACCCACAAGCATTTTACCCCAATCGTAAATAATACCTTGAAAAGTAGCACCTATAGAAGCATCATATCACAATGACGAAACATATTATCATTGTTGGCGGGGGACAAGCAGGTTTGCAAACGATTATCAGCCTCCGCAATAATGGTTTTGCGGGGGCGATAAGTTTGGTGTGTGGCGAACCTTACCTTCCCTATCAACGCCCGCCTTTATCTAAAGCGTATTTATCGGGGCAGATGGCGCGGGAGCGATTATTCCTCAAGCCCGAATCCTTTTATACAGAGCAGAACATCACTTTATATAGGCAGTGCGAGGTCTCTGCCATTGATACAGAATCCAAAACGATAACGCACACCAAAGGCACATTAGATTATGATGTGCTGGTGTTGGCGACAGGTAGTCGTCCTCGTCCTTATCCGTTGCAACCCCCAGCAACGCAGAAAAAAAGTGCAGCCCAAAATATATTTTCATTGCGCGGCATACACGACATAGATGCCATGAAACCTTATTTCGATTCCAAAAAGAATCCGCTGATTATTGGTGGGGGTTATATTGGGTTAGAAGCGGCTGCTGTGTCTGCGGCTTCGGGTGCCGCGCCTATTGTGGTGGAGGCGGCGCCGCGTCTATTAGCAAGAGTGGCAGAGCCAGAGATTTCCACTTTTTACCAACGCCTCCATACGCAAAATGGCGCGAGGATTATCACCGACAGCACGATTACCGCTTTGCATACGGACACAGCATCAGGCGACATCACCCATATAACGTTAGCCGATGGCGAAACGCTTGCGGCAGATTTTGTGATAGTCGGCATCGGCATTTTACCGAATATAGAGTTAGCGGCGGCGGCGGGGATTGCCACCGACAATGGAATCCTCGTTGATGAATATGGTTGCACCAACACAGCAGATATTTATGCGGTCGGCGATTGCACTTATCACCCGAACCCGATTTTGGGGCGCAGCCTTCGCCTTGAGAGTGTGCCCAATGCCATAGAGCAAGCCAAAGCGGTTGCCAGTCATATAACGCTTGCCCCGCAACCTTATGCGCAAGTGCCGTGGTTTTGGTCGGATCAATATGATATCAAACTGCAAATCGCTGGACTGCCAGAGGTGATTGACAAAAAGATATTGCGTGGTGATGACAGCACCCATTCTTTTGCGTGGTTTTATTTCACAGGGGATAAGTTAAGCGGTGTCGTTGCGGTTAATCGTGCGGCAGAGTTTATGGCGGCACGACAGATTATGCAAAAAGGTTTAGCAATGGATAGCGCAAAAATACCAGACGAAACTTGTCGCCCGAAGGAATGGTTATCGTGAGCACCCGCCTGATAACCGAAACATTAGAACTTGCCAGCCAAGATAGCGAAGGCAAAGAAAGTGATGATTTATTTACACTTGCTTATGATATGCTCTACCAGCGCCACCCCGCATTCAAAGAATTATTTGTGATGGATGATGATGGCAGTGTGCGTGGGTCTATGTTGCAGACGGCATTAGAATATATTTTACTTTATACCGATGATGACCCGACCCTGCCCCAGCAAATGCGCGGCGCGTGTTATAATCATCAAGGCTATGGGGTTGAGGTGGAACACTTTGCGATATTCTTCACGATTATTCGCGATTGCATCGCCAGCACTTGCGGGGATAAATGGCAAGCCCCGCACACCCAAGCATGGGATACAATGCTGACCCATTTCAACACATTAGTAGAGGATTAAAACTGCCCCCTAAAACGCAGAAATACCGGTGATAGCGCGCCCCATAATCAAAGCGTGGACATCGTGTGTGCCTTCATAAGTATTGACGGTTTCTAAATTAATAGCGTGGCGCATAATGTGATATTCCCCCGCTATGCCGTTGCCGCCATGCATATCTCTGGCGACACGGGCGATGTCTAATGCTTTGCCGACATTATTGCGTTTCAAAATAGAAATCATTTCAGGGGTGAAAGCCTCCTCGTCCATCAGGCGACCCAGCCGCAGTGCCGCATGAAACCCAAGCGCAATTTCTGTTTGCATATCGGCTAGTTTCTTTTGATAAAGTTGGTTGGCAGCCAGTGGTTTATTGAACTGATGACGCTCCAGCCCATAGGTACAAGCCGCTTCCATACAGAATTCAGCCGCCCCCATAGCACCCCATGTAATGCCATAGCGGGCGCGGTTCAAACAACTAAACGGACCACGCAAGCCTTCCACCTCAAGCAAGTTCTCGGCGGGCACAAACACATCTTCCATCACAATCATGCCTGTCACTGATGTGCGGAGCGAAAGTTTGCCCTCTATTTTGGGAGCCGAAAGCCCTTTGATGCCCTTGTCCAGAATAAAGCCTTTGATTTTATCATCGTGTGCGGCAGATTTCGCCCAGACGACAAAGACATTCGCAATCGGGGCATTGGATATCCACGTTTTGCTGCCGTTTAAGATATAGCCGCCATCAACAGGTTTAGCATGGGTGCGCATACCAGAAGGGTCGGAGCCAGCATCTGGTTCGGTCAAGCCGAAGCACCCGACCCATTCCCCACTGGCGAGGCGTGGCAGATATTTTTGCTTCTGCTCTTTTGTGCCGAAACTATTGATAGGGTGCATCACCAAAGATGATTGCACCGACATCATAGAACGATAACCACTATCAACCGCCTCTATTTCTCTGGCGATTAAGCCATAGGCAACATAACTTGCCCCTGCCCCGCCATATTCGGGGGCGATGGTGACACCCAGCAATCCTTGCGCGCCCATAGCGGCGAATATATCTGGTGAGGCGGGTTCATTGGCAAAGTCTTCCACCGCGCGGGGTAATAAGACATCACGCGCAAAGCCTCGCGCTGTTTGCGATACGAGGCGTTCTTCTTCGCTTAACTGACTTTCCAGTGCAAGCGGGTCTCGCCAATTGAAACTGCCCATTTGTTCTGCCATAGGATTATTTCTTGATTTGCCCTAGCAGCATATTTTTGAACTTATCCGTATAGGGGGGGCGCAAAATACCTGCCAATGCTTCCACCCCTGTTTGGCGGAAAATAGTTTTGGCATGGCTGAAATTCACAAAGCCCTCCTTACCATGATATGAGCCTGTGCCTGACGGACCAACACCACCGAAAGGCGCATCGTCTTGGCTGATATGGGTGACCACATCATTCACCGATACACCGCCAGAGGTGGTGCTATTGATGACTTTATTTTCCTCTGCTCTATCATTGCCAAAATAATATAGCCCTAGGGGTCTGTCGTGGTCGTTGACATAAGCGATAGCCTCATCAATCGAGCGATATGATTTCACAGGCAAAATGGGACCAAAAATCTCCTCCTGCATGACTTTCATATCCTCATCTGGTTCCACAATAATCGTTGGCGGAATTTTAAGGTGCTCTTGTTGAGAAAAATCTTCATTCGCGGGGTTAATCTCTACGACTTTTGTGCCACGCTCTTTTGCTTCTGCCACATAGCCTTGCAAGCGATTATAATGGCGGTCGTTCACAATAGACGTGTAATCCGCATTATCCTTCATCGTCGGGAACATTTTACGCACCGATGCCCCCGCCTCTTCCACGAACTCATCAACCTTGCCTTCTGGCACCATAACATAATCTGGGGCGAGGCAAATTTGACCCGCATTCAAAGTTTTACCTGTCATCACTCTTGCGGCAACTTTTTTCATATCAGATTTGTCGGAGACAATAACAGGAGATTTACCACCAAGTTCTAGCGTGACA
>JAAOIL010000038.1 GCA_015163825.1 Alphaproteobacteria bacterium
CACACCCCGATAAAGAGCGAAAGCCCGATATGCCCCGCCCCCGCATCTAGGCGGTGCAAAGGGCTTTGAAATATCACCCCGCCCTCATAACCATAATAGCCGCCACTGCCATCATCAACAAAAATTGGTGGGGGATAGACCACCGCCCCGATTTCTATATTGGGGCTGGTGGTATAAGTGAATTCGGGGGCTATGCCGCTTGCGCCCGGCTCTCGCCAATAGGTATGCCAACCATCGGCTAGTTTCAACTCCACCGCTATCGTCGTGGCGGTGGTGATAAGCCTTGCCGAGACCGCCTCATGCCTTTGCCACGCAGAGGATTCAGACGCAGCCAAAGTGGGCGGCGACCATAAAAGCAAACATAATAATATCAAGCGCATTCCCCAATAGAGCGCCAAAAACGCCTATATTGTCAAGCCCCCAACTTACTGGCATAAAGGGACTATGGATATCAATCCCACTAATCTGGAAGGGCAATTATTACTTGCCGTCCCCACTATTGATGATGAACGTTTTGCGCGTAGTGTTATCTACATCACCGAGCATAACGCACAAGGCGCAACAGGCTATGTGCTGAATAAACCTTCGGCAAATACCGTCTTGCAAGATATTCTGGTTAAAATGCCGCAAGAACTTATGGATACGGATGCCGCACAACTGCCAGTGTTTGTAGGCGGTCCTGTGCAAAGCGAACACGGACACATTCTTTATCCGCAAGAGAGCCAGCAGAATTTGGTCGCCAGCACATCGCTAGAGATATTGGTGAAGGCGATAAAAACAAATCAACACCCCCTACCGCCAATGCGGTTAATGCTAGGCTGTGCAAGTTGGACGAGCGGTCAGCTGGAAGATGAATTGCGCGAAAATGTTTGGCTGACCCTGCCCTTCAAAACCAAAGATATTTTCAACATCGCCCCAGAGCAATTATATGATTATTGCCTTGCCTCAATGGGGTTTAATCTAAGTGCTATCAGCCATGAAGGTGGTTTGGCATAAATCATAAATCACTTGCAGACACGCAAGCGAAGCCCCGATAATCAAAGTGATATTACCAAGCGCATAAACCTGTATGGCATCACCACCATCAAAAGCGGCAATCGTCCAAAAGATAAAAGCCGTGATGACACTTATATCAAATATGGGTAGAGGGCGGCGGTGCCAATAAAATATCCCCGCACGAATAAGCGCCAGCACTGCCAACACCCACCACACAGAAAAAGCCGTATGCCAATATCCCCACAGCATCAACATCAACACGAATAATGTGGCAGCCAAAAAACACACGCCACCTGATGAAGTTAGGGATGAATTAGTGCGCCGCATAATCGCTAGAATTCCTGTCAGGGTAAATGTCGCCCCCAACAACACCGCCATAATCGTCAATAATGTCGTGCGCATTGTCTGGCGGGCAGCGGCAAATGCCACCTGATAATCGGGCGACCATATATAAATATCCGCCACATCATAATTTCCCAAAAGCAAGAAACTCTGCACATTGCGGGGGGCAATCGTGAAAGGCAAAATAGCGGGGGTGTCGGGGTGGGCGACAAATATCTCATCATTGGCAGCAATCAAGCGCAATAAATTACCTGTAGGAGCAGATGAAAATAAGGCGGTGATAGGATTGGTGCTTGTCGCATGGCGCAAATGCAAAGTAAGTGGTGTTTCCCCACCATTGCGAATAGCAAAAATATGCCCACTTCCCTTTTCATTGGCATTTTCATTAGGTGAAAAATAGGGTGCAAGGGCAAATACTCTAACGCCGCCCTCTTGTAGTCGCAATGGTTCTACCGCTTGCGCCGTTTGCCCCGCTTGCGTTATTTGCAAGGCACACAACAAAACCAAAAACGCTAACACTCTATACATTTATCTTTTATGGGTGCGGATAAAGTCTTGCACCGCCTCTATATTGTTCGGTAAATGCGTGATGCGTTCCTGTTTATCTGCCAGTGCTGTAATGCTGGCGGGGGTATTATCTAACGCTCCATAAGCGGCCGCCACCGCTTGCGGAAACTTGGCGGGATGTGCGGTCGCCAAAGATATTATCGGTATATCTGCCGCTAAATCCATCTTTTGTGCCGCCCCAACACCAACCGCACTATGCGGGTCTATCTCTAGCCCATGCGTCGCCTTCACCTCTTGCATAATGGCGAGGGTTTCGCGTTCATCTATACGCGCGGCGGCGAAAATTTGTCGCATTGTCGCCAGCGCCGCCTCATCTATATCAAACGCCCCCTCTTGCGTGAGCGCATTCATATACGCACACACTTTAGCGGCATCACGATTGCTGACCTCAAACAAAAGACGCTCAAAATTACTGGAAACCTGAATATCCATACTCGGGCTATGCGTGGCAGTAACCGCACCCAGTGCATAGCGCCCACTTTGTAGGGTGCGTGCCAGAATATCATTCACATTGGTCGCTATCATCAATTGCGCTATCGGCAAACCCATACGAGCCGCAGCATAGCCCGCAAAAATATCCCCGAAATTGCCAGTCGGCACACTAAACGCAACTTGTCTATCGGGCGCCCCCAATTGTGCCGCCGCCGTGAAATAATAAACAATCTGCGCCATTACCCTAGCCCAGTTTATGGAATTCACACCCGATAAAGCACATTGCGTGCGAAACGCACTATCATTAAACGCCGCCTTCACCAAAGATTGGCAGTCATCAAATGTGCCATCAATCGCTATCGCATGAACGTGTGCATCGCTGACACTCGTCATCTGGCGACGTTGGACATCTGACACACGACCATCGGGGTAGAGTATGAAAATATCCACCGCCTCGCGCCCCCGAAAAGCCGCAATCGCCGCACCACCTGTATCACCAGAAGTCGCCCCGATAATGGATGCGCGCGCCCCACGCCTGATAAGCGCATCATCCATAAGACGCGCCAATAATTGCATCGCCACATCCTTAAAGGCAAGGCTTGGTCCGTGATAGAGTTCTAATAAATGTATTTGATCTGTCAATTGCGCAAGCGGTGCTACCTCTGGGGTGGAGAAAGTCGCATAAGCCTGCGCCACGAAATCTGGCAGACGTTGCGCCAACACACTATCGCCCATAAAAGGGGTTAGCACCTCTACCGCCACAGCCTCATAAGATTTATCACAGAAAGAGGCAATCACCGCTTTGTCTAATTGCACCCATTCTTGCGGCACATAAAGACCGCCATCGCTGGCAAGACTGCTTAGCATCGCATCCTCAAACCCTAATGTGGGTGCGCTTCCTCTGGTGCTGATATATTTCATTTCGTGTTCTATCCTTGCGCTTGCTTGTGCTCCCTGATGTGCCATAGAAGCGAGATAATGACAAGTATTCCCGCTAGTGAAAACCAAGTTATCATATAACCAAAATGTTTATTGGGCAGAGTGAGGCGCGATTGATTACCATAAGGAGGGGTGCGGGTGGCGGTCGTCACTTCACCTAACACGGCGGGCAATGCCACTTGCCAATATCTGCTCATAATATCAGAATCGCGCACATAAAGTGTTTCTTGCGCTAGATTATCTCCCGCCGAAAACCAGTTGCGCTTATCTGCCCAACGCAAAATAACCTCTATTGATGTGTCTTTGATTTCACGCGGCGGCTTACCCTTTAAGCGGGCGGGGATAAACCCCCTATCAATCGCAATCGCTGTGCCATCGGCTAAAATGAAAGGCTGTAAAATATGATAGCCGACTTTATCTATCGTCGCCAAAGAAGCGGGCTTATTATTGATTTGTGTGAACCAATATAATGTCTTATCCGCAAATGCCCCGTATAATCTTGCGCGTCTGTAATGGTGTGTATCTTCACGCAAACTGGCAATGTCTGCCGCAGTCGCAATCTCTAGCGGCGCAGAGTGCGTGCGCGCGATGATTTGTGCTTGTAGGTTTTGCTTCCATATCAGTCGCTCTGCTTGCCATGTGCCTAACGCTATCAGGGCGATGAACGCAAAGCCTGTAAAGCCAATGGATAGCGCAAGACGCAAATGTTAGTTCCCTGACCCGATGACATAAATCACGATAAAGAGGAATAGCCACACAACATCAACAAAATGCCAATACCATGCCGCCGCCTCAAAACCGAAATGTTGTTGCGGGGTAAAACCACCCCGATATGCCCGAATAAGGCACACCATCAGAAATATCGTGCCAACAATCACGTGGAAGCCGTGAAAGCCTGTCGCCATATAAAATGTTGCCCCATAGATATGCCCCGAAAAACCAAAGCCAGCATGGGAATATTCATAAGCCTGAAAGCCTGTAAAGGTTAGCCCCAAAAGCACGGTAAGCACCAAGCCCCATATCAAACCCTTGCGGTCATTATGTAGCAGCGCATGGTGCGCCCATGTAACGGTTGTGCCAGACGTCAGCAATATCAATGTATTGATAAGCGGTAAATGCCATGGGTCAAATGTCTCTATGCCTTGTGGTGGCCACACCCCACCTGTTAGTGCATTGCGCGCCTCTGCTACCATATCGCCCGGATAGAGGCTAGCATCAAAATATGCCCAGAACCACGCCACGAAAAACATAACCTCAGACACGATGAATAAAATCATGCCATAGCGATGATGCATCTGCACCACGGGGGTATGGTCGCCCCCTTCCGCCTCGCGCAGGACATCACGCCACCACGCCAACATCGTATAACCAATAGCCACCAGCCCCATAAGGAATAACCATATAGTGTCATTGTGCATATACTGAATCGCACCCAATGTCGTTAATAATACACTCAGCGCGCCAACCACAGGCCAAGGGCTGGGATCTACCAAGTGATAATCATGTTCGTTTGCGTGTGCCATAATCTAGCCTCCTATTTTTGGTGTGCCAGTATCAACACGAGTGTTCGGGGTTTCAAAAAATGTATAAGATAAAGTAATCGTATCAACATCATCCATTTCTGGGTCGTCCAAAATCTCTGGGTCTATGTAAAAAGTAACAGGCATATCCACCACCTGACCCGCCGCCAATGTTTGTTGTGTGAAGCAAAAGCAATCTATCTTCGTAAAGTAATAACCCGCCTTCGCTGGCGCAACATTATAAGTTGCCGTGCCATGCACTTGCTTATCCGCCAGATTGCGGGCTGTGTAAAATACCAAACCTTGCTCCCCAACATTGAGGACAACCGCTTGTGGCGGCGCCTCAAACGACCATGGCATATTGCGATTGAGACTTGCATCAAAGCGTATCGTAATCTTGCGCCCCGCCTCAGAAGCGATAGACGCAAGCACTGGGGAAGATGGGGAAGATGGGGGGGATGTCGCCACATTTGTAGTGCCACCATAGCCAGTAACACGGCAGAATAAATCGTATAATGGCACAGACGCATAAGCAGCACCCAACATTATAAAGACCACCGCTAGCGATGCCCCTACGACTTTTTGATTTTTGCGCTTCATATCCATTTCGTATCCCTTAAAGAGCCCGTTGCATTATATTCGCGCCAAGTTTAACCACCGTCACGAGATAAAACATAAGCACCACTGCCCCCAATACAATCGCCAATAATGTTGCCTTGCGACGCCGTGATTTTAATAGGGCTTGTGTCCATTGCGGTTCCATTATGCTAGCCCCCTATCTAATAATAGAGCAGAAAAGATAACAAACAAATAAAAGATGGAATAAGCAAATAACCCCCCTGCCCATTTATTTTTTTGGCGCACAAGCAGAGTTGTTATGGCAAGTGTCAAAAACCCCGCCCCCATAATCATCGCCACCTGCATATAGAGCAAACCAGAAAAGCCCAACACATAAGGCAATGCCGATGCCCCTACCAACAAAAGCGAGTAGGCAAGGATGTTCCATAATGTCGTTTTTATACCCGCAACGACTGGCAACATAGGGATATTAACCCGCTTATAATCTTCGTTTTTGATAAGTGCCAAAGCCCAAAAATGCGGCGGTGTCCATAAAAAGATAATCAAGAAAAATATAAACGGCTCTAGTGCCAATGTGTTTGTTGCCGCCGCCCAACCAATGACAGGCGGCAATGCCCCCGCCGCACCGCCTATGACAATGTTTTGTGGTGTGCGGCGTTTCAAAACCATCGTATAAAACCACGCATAAAAAACTATCGTGAAAAGTAAAAGCGCCCCGCTTAAATAATTTATCAAAACCCCCAGCGACACAACCGAAAAAGCGGCAAGGCATATACCCAAAGTCAAGGCTTCGCCCCGCAATACCCGCCCCGATGGAATAGGCCGCGCTGCTGTGCGTTCCATCTTTGCGTCAATATCCGCCTCGTACCACATATTGAGAACCGCAGAAGCCCCCGCCCCCGCCGCTATCAATATGAGCGCCACAAGCATAAGCACAGGGTGCATTGCGGGTATCGTTTGCGGTGCCATAAGCATACCCACCAAAGCCGTGAATATAACCAGCGACATCACACGCGGTTTCATCAATGCAATATAATCACCCGCATGTGCATCGTCGCTTAATAATAGTGGTTCTGTTTGCGAGATGTTCATTATATTAATTGACCTTTGGTAGTTTCTCGAATTGATGGAAGGGTGGTGGTGAAGACAGTGTCCACTCTAGTGTGTCTGCGCCCTCGCCCCATGGGTTATCTGCCGCCGCATCTTTGCGATAAAAGGCGAGTATCATACCGATTAAGAATATGCCCACCCCAGAAGCGGAAATATAACTGCCAATAGATGACCAATAGTTCCAGTCTGCGAAAGCATCGGGATAATCTACATAGCGGCGTGGCATACCAGCCATACCCAAGAAGTGTTGCGGGAAGAACAACAGATTAACCCCGATAAAGGTTACCCAGAAATGCAGTTTCCCCCAGAATTCGGAATAATTATAGCCAAACATTTTACCGAACCAGTAATACCAGCCAGCGAATATGGCGAAGAGGGCGCCGAGCGACAGCACATAATGGAAGTGGGCGACCACGAAATAGGTATCGTGATAGGCTTGGTCTACCCCTGCATTGGCGAGCATCACGCCTGTAACCCCGCCGAATGTAAACAGGGAGATGAAGCCTAATGCCCATAGCATTGGCGTTTTGAATTCTATAGAGCCGCCCCACATTGTGGCAATCCAAGAGAATATTTTTATACCTGTTGGCACGGCGATAACCATTGTTGCGACGACAAAATAGACTTCTGCGTCAAGGCTTAGCCCTGTTGTGAACATATGGTGCGCCCACACGATAGAGCCCACCCCACCGATAGCGACCATAGCATAGACCATACCCAAATAGCCAAAGATTGGTTTTTTAGAGAATGTAGAAATGACGTGGCTGACAATACCGAAGCCCGGCAATATAAGCACATAGACTTCCGGATGCCCGAAGAACCAGAACAAATGCTGGAATAAAACAGGGTCGCCCCCGCCTGCGGGATCAAAAAATGTTGTGCCGAAATTGCGGTCTGTTAAAAGCATTGTGATTGCCCCCGCCAAGACAGGTAATGTAATCAGCAATATAAAAACGGTGACCAAAATAGACCACACAAAGAGTGGCATTTTATGCAATGTCATACCTGGTGCGCGCATATTGAATATGGTGGTCATAAAGTTTATCGCCCCCAAAATGGAAGAAAGCCCCGCTACATGCAAAGATAAAATCGCGTAATCTACCGCAGGTCCTGGTTGCCCCGAAGTTGAAAGCGGCGGATAAATCGTCCAGCCCCCCCCGACACCCGTATTCGCCGCAGACGGACCATCAACAAACATAGAAATACCCAGCAATATAAATGCCACAGGCAATAACCAAAACGAGATATTATTCATACGAGGAAAAGCCATATCAGGTGCGCCTATCATCAGTGGCACAAACCAATTGCCAAAGCCGCCTATCATCGCGGGCATAACGACAAAGAACACCATAATTAACCCATGCCCTGTCACCAACACATTATAAAGATGATAGTCGCCGCCTAAAATGCCATCGCCCGGAAACTGCAACTCCATCCGCATCAACACCGACATCGCACCGCCAACAATGCCGCCAATAATCGCGAATATCAAATACATCGTACCAATATCCTTATGATTGGTAGAGTAAATATAGCGGCGCCAGCCCGTTGGATTTGTATCAGTCATAATCAATCTCCTCTATTTCGTCTCTATGTTTGCAAGTTTGATAGTGTGGGGAAATGCCGCGCCATATTCGCGCTGCGCCTCTTTCAGCCACGCCTTAAATTTTTTCTGGGAGACAACCTCCACCCGAATAGGCATAAACGCATGGCGGATGCCACATAGCTCAGAACACTGCCCATAATAAGTGCCCGTCTTATTAACACGGAACCAGACCTCATTTATTTTGCCGGGCACCGCATCCATCTTGACACCAAAAGAAGGCATCGCCCAACTATGAATAACATCAGCCGCCGTAACCAATAGACGCACATTCGTATCAACAGGCACAACCAATGCCGTATCCGTTGCCAGTAGGCGAGGTTGCGCCCCGCGCTCCCCATCTTCTAGCATCAAAGAATCAAAAGCGAAGCCGCCATGGTCGGGATATTCATAACCCCAATACCACTGATAACCAACAGCCTTAACCGTTATGCCCGCTTCGGGAATAGCGCGCACATGGCTGAGCAATCGAAACGAAGGAACCGCAATAACAACCAATATCACTATCGGAATAATCGTCCAAACAACCTCTATCAAAGTGTTGTGGCTGGTCTTGGAAGGGGTTGGGTTAGCCGACGCCCGAAACCGCCACATCGTATAACCCATCAAACCAAACACAAATAATGTAATGATGGTGACAACATAAAGTAGGAAATTATTGAATTGCGTAACATTCTCCATAACAGGGGTGGCGGCTGGCTGAAACGTCCACTGCCATGGCTCTGGTTGAGCCGCCAATGCCGCGCTTCCTCCCCCAATTACCCCAATGCCGAATGCCGCTAAAACTGCGCCTAGACCAAGAAAAAGTCCTGAAAATAATAAAATCCGCCTCATATTTATTCTCCCTATGAGATTTAAGGTGTTGCTGATTCTCTTATACTCTTTTTATA
>JAAOIL010000039.1 GCA_015163825.1 Alphaproteobacteria bacterium
CGAAGCCGACATCATAAAAGCGGCAGAAACATTACTGCCCTTATGTCGTGCCCATAACATCAATTTAATTATGAACGATAACCCCGCCCTCGCCCGCCTTTGCGATTGCGATGGTGTTCATATCGGGCAAAGCGATATGCCTTACACCCAAGCCCGACAGATTATGGGGGCGGATAAAATCATTGGCGTTACTTGCCATGCCTCACATCATCTGGCGATACAGGCGGCGCAAGCGGGGGCAGATTATGTGGCGTTTGGGGCATTTTATAACAGCCCCACCAAAACAACTGCTAGTGCTGCCGACCCTAGCATATTAAAAACTTGGCAGGCGGCAACCACCACACTCCGCTCCATACCATGCGTTGCCATTGGTGGCATCACCCCCACCAATGCCGCCCCGCTAATAGCGGCGGGTGCAGATTTCCTCGCTGTCTCTAGTGGGGTGTGGGATTATAAGGACGGCGCACAAGCCGCTATCGCTTCCTTTACTGCCCTGCTTAATAGTGCTATGGAACGCACCTTATAACGCATATATCTTTTGAGAGGATTGGATATGAAAATCAACGGCAATGAAATCCGACCGGGCAATGTTATTGAACATAATAATAGCCTATGGGTTGCGGTTAAACTACAGCATGTAAAGCCGGGCAAGGGTGGGGCTTTCGCACAGGTGGAGTTAAAGAACTTACTGAATGGTAGCAAGTTGAATCAGCGTTTTCGTTCCTCTGAAACAATAGAGCGTGTCCGCCTTGAAACGCGTGATTATCAATATCTTTATGGCGATAAAAACAGCCTGACTTTTATGGACACAGAAAATTACGAGCAGATAGAACTACAAACAGATTTCATTGGCGAACGCGCCGCCTTTTTACAAGATGGTATGGAGGTTGTGGTGGAAATATATGAAGGCAAGCCGATTAGTGTGCGCCTCCCCGACCAAGTGGTGCTAGAAGTGCGCGATACAGAACCTGTCGTAAAAGGACAAACTGCCGCTTCCTCTAATAAGCCGGCGATTTTAGAAAATGATGTGCGTATTATGGTTCCCCCTTTTGTCACCAGTGGCGATAAGATTGTCGTGGATACACAAGAACTCATTTATTTGAAACGCGCCGATTAATCTATGGCGCACCTCTCCCCTATTCTCAGCATTATGAGTGAGATTGCCAATAAGGCATCGCCTCGCCTGCGCCGCGATTTCGGGGAGATAGAATTATTGCAAAGTTCAGAAGCAGGGGCAACTGCCTATGCAGCCAAAGCGGCAAAGCGTGTCACCAAGCAAATCTATGCAGAACTGGCAACGGCGCGTGCCGATTATGGTTTTGTTTTCAGAACAGGCGAGGTCGTTAAAGGTCCCGATAAAACCCATCGCTGGTTGATAGACCCCATAGCGGGGCAGACCAATTTTGCCCATGCCATACCTCATTTTGGAATCGCTATCACATTAGAGCGCACCCAAGATAAAATCACTGCCCCTGTTGCCAGTCTTATTTATAATCCTATCAGCGATGAACTTTTTCACAGCGAGAATGGTAGCGGTGGTTTTTGCAATAATAATCGCTTACGGGTATCGCAAAAGCAATCTTTGACGGGGGCTGTTATCGCTTGTAGCCATTCCCCTTTGATAGAAACATTGCAAAAAGCCGATGCCCATATTCGCATCAGTGGTGGCGATGCTATGGATTATGCGCGGGTTTGTGCTGGCAGACTAGACGCCATCATCACCCCCGACGTCGCTTTGTGGGAGCGCGCATGTGCCACCATATTCGCACAAGAATCGGGCGGCTTAATCACAGAACATAAAGGCGCGCATAAAAACCTATTCATTATGGGTGGCGAAAGCGTTTGCACCTTAATAAAGGAAGCAATAAGCAATTAAATTAAACTCTGTTTAGTTTTGTTTAATTTAGTATCAAGCAATTATTTTTTGCGACACATCAAATTGTAAATCAGCCAGTCGCGCATAAAGCCCGCCTGCGCGCATTAACTCCTCATGGGTGCCTTGCGCTGTTATGCGCCCTTGCTCCAACACAATAATGCGGTCGGCTTCTAATATCGTCGCTAAGCGGTGGGCGATAACCAAACTCGTTTTATCTTTCATCAAATGCGCCAATGCTTTTTGTACCAGCAATTCGCTTTCAGAATCTAAGGCACTGGTCGCTTCGTCCAAAAGTAAAATCGGCGCATCACGCAAAATAGCCCGTGCAATGGCGAGGCGTTGGCGTTGCCCCCCCGATAAAGTCACGCCTCTCTCCCCCAATTGCGTATCATAGCCATCGGGCAATGCCATAATGAACTCGTGCGCTTGGGCGGCTTTGGCGGCGGCGATGATTTGTGTCTCGTCTGTTTCACCACTATTTTCTGAAGAGCCAAAACGGATATTCTCCCAAACATTCGTGCCAAAAATAACCGTCTCTTGCGGCACAATTGACAGAGCGCCGCGTATTGTTTCTGGGGCGGCATCGGTTAGAGATAAATCATCAATCGCGATATATCCTTTTTGCGGGTCATAAAACCGCAATAAAAGTTGGAAGACGGTGCTTTTACCCGCTCCTGATGACCCGACCAAAGCCACACGTTCGCCGGGTTTTATATGCAGAGAAAAATCATTTAGCGCTTGTATTTGCGGGCGAGACGGATAACAAAACCCGACATTATGAAACGATATTTGCCCATGCGGGGGCGTGGCAAAATCTTTCGGGTTCGCAGGGGCTGCCACTTGTGGCACAGATTCCAATATCTCTACCAACCGCTCCGTTGCCCCCGCCGCAAGTTGTATCTCCCCCCATACTTCCGAAAGTGCCGCCATCGCTGTCGCACATAGCACCGCATAAAGCACGAACTGCCCCAATGTACCACTTGTCATCGTGCCCTCTAATACATTCAACGCCCCCAACCATAAAATACCAACCACACCTGAGAAAACAAAAACAATGGCAATCGCCGTCAAAGACGACCGCGCGATAATCCGTGCCCGTGCCGCTATATAAGACGCATGCACCCCCAAACTAAAGCGGCGTAAATCTTCTGCCTCATGCGTGAAGGCTTGCAGCGTTTGCATAGCAGATATGGTCTCGGCGGCGTGGGCACCTGTATCGGCAAGGCGGTCTTGCCCCGACCGCGATAGGCGGCGCACCCAACGCCCCAACCCAATCAATGGCACTATCACCAACGGTAAAACTAATGCCGCCATACCACTTAAAAAGGGGGCGGTGTAAATCAACATAATCGCCGCGCCAAACAACATAAACACATTGCGCACCGCAATAGATGCCGAAGACCCTAATATCGTTTTTATCAAAGTAATATCGGCTGTTAAGCGCGATAATATCTCGCCCGTGCGATTGCTTTCAAAAAAGGCTGTGTCGAGGCGGGTTAAATGCTCATAGACCGAATACCGCAAATCGGCTGCCACGCGCTCCCCTATCAGGCTGACAAATAAAAATCGTGTTGCCGTTGCCAAGCCCAATACCAATGCCACCCAAAATATATTGATAAAATACCTATCAATAGAGGCGGCATCTGCCCCATTAAATCCTGAATCTATCATATAGCGCACCGCCACAGGCAGGCTGAGCGTAGCAATAGAGGCGAGAATCAGCGACACCCCCGCCCCCAATAACATAAGGTGATACCGCCTGATAAAAGGCGTTAAATGGCGCAAAATGGCAGGAGACTGGGTTTTTGGGCGTCGCCTAGCGGTTTCTTCGGATGATGGTTCTGACATAAGCCCTTATAGCAAAGGCTTTGCTTTGGCGCAAATATCGGCTTGCGCCCACCGCCCCTTTCGCTTATAAGGCGTGAGATATTGAAAAGGCGAGATATAATGAAAAAAGACATTCACCCTGAATACCATACCATAACGGTCGCGATGACCGATGGCACGACTTATCAAACGCGTTCCACCTATGGGGAGGAAGGCGCGACTTTGACATTGGACATTGATCCAACCACGCACCCTGCTTGGACAAAAGGCAACCAAACTCTCGTTGATAGAGGCGGACGCGTTAGCCGCTTCAACAAGAAGTTTGATAGTTTTATCAGTTAGATGCCACAGCCTCTTCCTTCTGTTACCGCCCCTTTGATGCCGAAAGCGACTGCTGTTTGGTTGATTGATAATACGGCATTGACCTTTGCGCAGATTGCGGATTTCTGCCACCTGCATCCGCTAGAGGTGAAGGGTATTGCCAATGGTGATGTAGCGATAGGCATTAAGGGCATAGACCCTATCAATGCGGGGCAGCTAACACGGACGGAACTAGAACGTTGCCAAGACGACCCGGCAACAGAATTAAAATTGGCGGAAACGAAATCAGATTTACCTGGTCCCAAACCACATAAGGGTAGCCGCTACACACCTTTATCCAAAAGACAAGAACGACCAGATGCCATTGCGTGGTTAGTGCGTAATCATGCGGAATTAAATGATGCCGAGATTGGTCGCCTTGTTGGCACAACAAAGCCGACCATTCAAAGTGTGCGTGAGCGCACCCATTGGAATATGAGTCAAATCTCACCAGTGGATCCTGTCGCTTTGGGGCTATGCAAACAAATAGATTTAGATGAAGTTGTCACTCGTGCCACAACACGCGAAACACGAAAATTAAAACGCCTCGCCCGTGAAGAGCGCAAACTAAAAGGTGCCGAAGAAACCACCGCTATCACAGGCTCTGACCCAGCAAGGGAGCCATCGGGCGAAGCACCTGAAGCCGCTTCCCCATTTGCCAGCCTTGCTAGTGTGGGTGAAGAGACAGAAAATGCATCAAGCAGCACAGATAATGCGCCAGATCCAGACGATATTTTCAAATAGAATCAAAACACTTGATTTGCAATCTTGCAAAGGAAAGTGTAAAATAAAAGTATGACCAAAGACACGCGCATCGGTATTATCATGGGCAGTCAATCAGACTGGACGACTATGGAACACGCCGCCTCGCTTTTGGAAACATTGGCAATCTCACATGAAGTAAAAATCGTTTCCGCTCATCGCACCCCTGACAGACTTTACGAATATGCTAAAAGTGCAAGTGCGCGTGGCTTGCAAGCGATTATTGCGGGTGCGGGTGGTGCGGCACATTTGCCCGGTATGGTCGCAGCCCTCACCCCTCTACCTGTATTGGGTGTGCCGATAAAATCGGCGGCATTATCGGGGCAAGATTCATTATTATCTATTGTGCAAATGCCGGCGGGTGTGCCTGTTGCTACTTTTGCCATAGGTGAGGCGGGGGCAAAAAATGCTGCCTTATTTGCGGCGGCGATGTTGGCGCTACATGATAAAGACATTGCCGCGCATTTAAACAAATGGCGCGAGGCACAGACGGCACAAGTTCCCGAAACACCAAAATGATAAATAAAACGATTGGCATTGTTGGTGGGGGGCAGTTAGCCCGTATGCTAGCACTGGCGGCAAAAAAATTGCCAGACTTAGAAGGGGTGAAATACCACACTCATATTTTTTGCCCCGAACAAAAATCCCCTGCCACCCTTATTGCTGGCGAGCACACTTGCGCCGCCTATGAAGATATTCCTGCCCTCATTGAATTCGCAAAACAAGTTGATGTCATCACTTATGAGTTTGAGAATATCCCCGCCGCCAGTATGGCTGCCCTTAACGAGCACGGCTTTATCGCCCCGCCTGTCAAAGCCCTAGAAATCTCGCAAGACCGCTTACA
>JAAOIL010000040.1 GCA_015163825.1 Alphaproteobacteria bacterium
CGCCAACAATACCATGGCAATCAAAGTTATCGGGGTTGCCACCAATTGATGAAGGCGCACAATATGTTCGGTCGTATCCGCCCCTTTGGCTTTGGCAGTATCAATATAGGCGGGTAATTGCCACAAAACTAAATTCGTGGAAGGGCGATAGTAATGGTTGAGATCATCAACATCAAGATTGGTTGGCAATTGCCATAACTCGTGATGAACGGCTTGCGCCCCCGGGCGGATAATCCGTGCTTTTGTCAGCTGCCATTGCTTGCCTTGTAGCCGCGCAGTGCGTGCCTCTATGCGATAGAGGTAATTGTCTTGCCTATCCAATAGGCGAAAAATAACATCGCTTAATACGGCTTGGTCATCAAAGGTGTTGATATATTTGGCGCGTAAAATGCGACTGCCTTCGCCATCGCTTTCGTGAAGCCACACACCGCTTTCTGAGAAGGAAAATTCGGGACGCGCAATCTGCGTGGTATAATTCTCCTGATATTGGCGCAAACCAGTAGCGGCGAGGGGGTCTAGGATTGTGATTTGCACCACCCCTAACACACCGACACATAACACAATCGGCAACAAAAACTGCCAAGCGGCTAATCCCCCCATACGCATTGTAACGAGTTCGCGTCTTTCTGATAAGCGCAACAGGCATATCATTGTGGCGATGAGAATAACGAACGGCATCATTTTCATAAATGTGGACGGCATACGCAACAGGCTGAAAACAAGGGAAGCCGACCAGTTGCCCAATTTAGAAGCAATGCGTCCCGTTTCCACCATATCCCCTATCAGGGCGAATATGGCGAATGTCGTGGCGGTTATCAGCAACCAGAATAGGAAGTGGCGCAATATGTAAAATCCTAAAATACCGAATGGCATATTATAGCGCTCCCTCTTTTAATGCGGGTGTAAGTGTGGGCGTGCGAATACGATTACGCGCAAACACAAAAGCGGTCAGCACCGCTACCCAAAGAAACGTCCATAACATAGAAAAATAGGGGGTATTGGCATTATTCAATGTGCTATTGACCAATTGAAATACAATGCCAAATAATGCCGTGATAAGAATATAGCGGGTCGCCCCATGCCTAGAGAGCTCCTTGCCCGTGACGACCAGAAAACTAATCAACACAAAAATAAGAGGGTTGGCTAAATTGCTGAGCAATAACCAGCCCCGTGTTTGCATACGCGCAATGCTGTTGGGGTTCGTGATACCATAAGCGGATGGATTAAAGAGTTCGTGTATCATCAGATGATTGCGGTTCAGGCGCAACTCTGGCGTGGGCAGGGTGAAGGGCAACACATATTCCCCAAAACTTACGATATCCGCTTCTTGTCCTTCTTGGGTGGAGTGAACCGTGCCATTCTCTAGTAAAAAATAAGAGGTGTTGTCACGCTCCGACACCGTGCCTTTACGCGCAAAATAAGTTATGTGGGCACCATTACTGCGATCTTGAATCATAATGCGGCGCCATGAATTCGTGCCAACAGATTCGCCAACAAAAATAGTTAACGTCGGGGTAATATCCGCAAAACTATTGGCAGGAAAACCAGTGGACAAAGCACCACTCGCCGCATGGACACTGCGCAAACGCAAATTCTTTAAGGCTTGCGGCGCACCATAAAAAGCAATCAAGGCTTGTATGATTGTCATCAATAACACTAACACTAATAATGGCTTCAATATCTGTGTCGGGGATATGCCATTGGCAGCAAGCGCAAAATACTCATGACTTTGTTGCATTGAAACCAATTGCATCACAACACTTATCAACATCGCTGGCGCTATTATAAATGTCAAAACACGCGGTAGGGTGAATGAAATCAATCCCATAAATTCTACAACGGAATCGCTAGAGCCAACGAGGTTATCCGTCAGATTAACCGCTTGCACCACCCACACGATAAGCGTCAGGGCGAGGGCGACCGTCACATAACGTGTCGCAAATTGCTTAAAAATATAGCGATTGAGTTGCAATGTCATAGGGAAGCATTATAATGCACTAGAACAAATATAAAAGAGATAAGATATGGACTTAAATTTCACACAAGAATATGAGGATTTTCGCCAACAAGTGCGAGGGTTTTTGAAAGACCATAAAGGACACGCCCCCGCGCGCACGAGTCGGGCGGTGAGCGGCAAAGCCAGATTGGCGTGGCAGAAGATATTGCTGGAACATGGCTATGCGGCACGAACAATCCCTAAGGAATATGGTGGTTATGGGGCAGAGTCTGATGTGTTGAAATCACGCATCATTGCGGAGGAATTTGCGAAAGCGAAAACGCTAGGGGGCATAACGGGGCAGGGTATCAATATGCTTGTGCCGACATTGCTGGAACTGGGAACGCAAGAGCAAAGAGAAAAATATATTGCCCCAACATTGCGCGGTGAGATGGTTTGGTGTCAGGGTTATTCTGAGCCGGGTGCGGGGTCTGATTTGGCATCATTGCGCACGGCGGCGCATATTGATGGCGATGATTTTGTTATTAACGGACAAAAAATATGGACGAGCACAGCGCAGTTTTCCGATATGATGTTTTGTTTGGTGCGCACGGAACCAGATGCGCCAAAGCATCAGGGCATAAGTTATTTGCTATTGCCGATGGATACGGCGGGTATTGAAGTGCGCCCCCTCATCACGATGACAGGCGCGGCGGAGTTCAATGAGGTTTTCTTTACCGATGTGCGTGTGCCGACCACAAATATCGTTGGCAAACGCGGCGAAGGGTGGATGGTGGCGAATGCGACCCTCACACATGAACGTGGTATGTTGGGCAATCCCGATGCTGCCTTGTCTCGCTTAAATACGATTGCTGATATTATGTTGCAAGAGACGTCTTCGGGTGCGCCACTTATGGATAATGCGATTTATCGTGATAGGTTGGTGACATTACAGGCGGAAGTTTATGCGATGAAGTTTAATGGTATGCGCCTGACGACCAACGCCAAAGAGAAAAAATCATCTGGTATGGCGGGGCTGATTGTCAAACTTCAAGGGTGTGAGCTCAATCATCGCCTTGCGGCATTGGCGATTGATGTTATGGGTGCCTATGGTGTCCTTTATGAGGACAGCCCGCTTTTGCGTGATGAAGGGCTATGGCAAACACATTATATGTTTGATTTGGGCTTAATCATCGGGGGTGGTTCGGCGCAAATACAAAAGAATATCATTAGCGAGCGGGGGCTTGGCTTGCCACGAGAACCTAAAGTGCCAAAAGTGCCGAAGGGAAATTAAATTATGTATTTTGGATTATCTGACAATCAAACTCTTTTGCAAGATTCGGTGCGGCGCACATTGGAACGAGATGCGCCCCTAGATGATATTCGCAAATTTGCACAAGGCGATAACACGCCTCTGCATACAATACACGCCAGCCTGACGGAATTAGGTTTGCCCCTAACGCTTATCCCAGAAGCAGAAGGGGGATTAGGTTTGGGTGTTTTGGAAGTGGCATTGGTGCAAGAAATGTTGGGGCGTTATGCGGCACCTTCCCCCTTTGCGGCGACTTATGGTATGGCGGTGGCGGGGTTGCGTGTCGCCCAAGCAGACAAACAAGCGAAAGATTGGTTGGGGCGCATTGCCTCTGGCGTGGTTATAATGGCGGTCGGGGTCAATGAACAAATAGATTGCCGTGAAGATTGCGGGGTGGTGGCAAGCGGCGATAAATTATCGGGCAAGGCGCGGTTTTTATTGGGGGCGGATTTGGCGACACACTATCTTTTAGCCATCAAAGAAGGTCTCGCCATTATTGAAAAAGATGCAAAAGGTGTAAAAGAAATCGCCTTAACAACGATAGATAAAACCCGCAATGTTTGTGCGTTGGAATTAAAGGGGGCGACGGCGCATATTATAAAAGATAAGGGTGCTGCGGTTGCGGCAATGATTAATAGCGGACGGGTATTATTGGCGGCAGACACATTGGGGGCGGCTGATATGATGCTAGAAAAAGCGGTCGCCTATGCCAAAGAGCGCGAGCAGTTTAATCGCCCGATAGGATCGTTCCAAGCGGTGAAGCATATGTGTGCAGAAATGGCGGCGAAGTTAGAGCCGTGTCGGGCGTTGGTTTGGTATGCGGCTTATGCACAAGATAATAGCGAGGAAGACAGCGAAGCGGCATTGATGTCTCGTTTGGCGCAAACGCATTTATCTGAGGTCGGGCAATATGTGGCACGCACCGCAACAGAAGTGCATGGCGGCATGGGCTTTACCGATTTATTGGGCTTGCATTATTGGTTCAAGCGCATTGGCAGTAATCGCCTTATGCTTGGCGCCCCAGAATTTGTGCGCGCCGAAGCGGCAGCGTTACAAAATTGGGGGATAAAAATTGGGGACAAAAATTGGGGTAAGCCTTAAATCCGTTCTCTAAATCCGTTCAATAATGATAGCGGGTGCCATACCACCAGCCGCACACATTGTTATAAGCCCGATTGTTTTATCCTGCCGCTCTAGCTCATCCAGCATTGTGCCGACAAGCACAGACCCTGTCGCCCCGATAGGATGACCCAATGCCATAGCACCGCCATTAACATTGATGCGATCGCGGTCAATATCTAAATCACGGATAAACTTTTCTGTGACGACTGCAAAGGCTTCATTGACTTCAAATAAATCAATATCGCTGAGGGTAAGACCCGCTTTGTCTAGCACTTTGCGGGCTGCTGGCACGGGGGCATTCAACATAAGGGTTGGGCTGTCACCCATATTGGCAAGGGCGCGAACCCTAGCAC
>JAAOIL010000041.1 GCA_015163825.1 Alphaproteobacteria bacterium
CCCACCAATTTTTGTTGATGATGGCAGTGGCGGCTATTATGGTTATGAGGGCGGGGTGATATTTCAAAGCCCTTTGCACCGCCTAGATGCGGGGGCGGGGCATATCGGGCTTTCGCTCTTTATCGGGGTGTGTCGCGATTTATGTGTGCCCGTGCAGTTTGATTGGCAAGTGGATATCTCTGCAATAACACGCTGATACATCTTGACCTTGCGGTGGGGGTATGTAAAGTGTGCCTCATAACAACAATCGGGAGGAAATTATGATTAAAGAAGGTGATACAATTCCAGAAGCACAATTAATGCACATGGGCGAAGCGGGTCCTGCGCCTTTAAGCACGGATGAATTATTCAAAGGAAAAGTGGTGGCACTATTTGCAGTGCCGGGTGCTTTCACGCCAACTTGTTCTAACCAGCATTTGCCGGGTTTTGTGACAAAGGCAGATGCTTTACGCGCCAAAGGTGTTGATACGATTGCTTGCCTATCCGTGAATGACGCTTTTGTGCTAGACGCTTGGGGCAAACAGCAAAATGCTGGCGGCAAGGTTAAAATGGTTGCTGATGGCAATGGCGAACTAACACAGAAAATGGGTCTAGAAATGGACGGCTCTGGTTTTGGAATGGGCAAACGTTCTTTGCGTTATTCTATGTTGGTGCGTGATGGCATTGTAGAGAAACTCAATGTTGAACAAAATCAGGACAAAGCAGAAGAATCGGGCGTGGATACACTTTTATCCCAACTCTAAAATCCCCTATATTAGATAGGGTGCCATACCCAGCCGTGCCAGTTCATCGGCGCGTTCATTGCCCTCGTGTCCGTCGTGCCCCCGCACCCATTGCCATTGGATTGTGTGGCGGGTGCATTGTGCGTCTAGGGCTTGCCATAAATCTATATTTTTGACGGGTTTTTTGCTGGCGGTTTTCCAGCCTCTTGCTTTCCAGCCTTTTATCCATTGCGTGATACCGTCTTTGACATAGATGCTATCGGTGGTCAGGGTAATATCTGTGCCATCGGGTAGGGCTTTAAGGGCTTCAATAGCGGCGGTTAGTTCCATACGATTATTGGTCGTGCCAGATTCCCCGCCATATATTTCTTCTGCATTGTTGGCGTGTTCAATACGCGCCCCCCACCCACCGGGACCCGGATTTTTAGAGCAAGCACCATCGGTAAATATATTAACCATCAAACATTTATACCATAATCAGTCGCACTTTTTACATTTTTATGAAAGCGCAAGCGGCGCAGATAATCACGCGGATTTTTAAGCGTAACCAAGGCGTCTTTTTCTTGTGTTTGCCAATCATAAAGGCGTGTCAGTAAAAACCGCATAGCAGCACCCGCCGCCAGAATAGGTAGTGCCTCTATTTCTGTCGTCATAAGGGGGCGCACTGCTTGATAGCCGTGCATTAAAGCCCGTGCTTTGGTGATATTAAAAGTTGCGTCGCTTTCAAAGCACCACGCATTCAAGGCAATGGCGAGATCGTAAGCATAAGCATCAGTGCAAGCGAAATAAAAATCAATCACGCCCGACAATTGCCGCTCCCTAAAAAATACATTATCGGGGAAGAGGTCGGCATGGATAATCCCCTGCGGCAAATCTTGTCGCCAATGTGTTTGTAAGCGGTGGAGTTCGGTTTCTATTTCCCCCTCCAAATTCGGGACGACATCATTTGCGCCTGATCTGCATATCTCAAACATCCGCATCCAATCTGCCAACGTATGCCGATTATCCCGCCTAAGCGAAAAATCTTGTGTTTTAATATGGAGGGTCGCCATTGCCTCGCCAACTTTTTGGCAGTGGTCGGGCTTGGGGGATTTACTGCTCTGCCCCTTCAGGAAACTGGTGAGAGCGGCAGGGCGATTACATAATGTGCCAAATAAAGCGCCGTCATTGCGCGGCACAGGGGTGGGGCTGGGAAAATCGCGTTGCCCTAAATGCTGCATCAGTTCCAAGAAAAAGGGTAGGTCGTCAGGGTTCACGCCATTCTCTTTATCCTCATATAGGGTGAGAATATAGCGTGTCTCATTTGTCGCTAGCAAATAATTAGAGTTTTGCACCCCTGCTGTTATGGCTTGAAATTGTGTAGGATTTGCCAAATCATAATCACGCAAGAATTCCGCCAGCGCCGCTTCGCTAACTTGTGTATAGACCGCCATTATACATCTCTCAATTCTAGGGGCAGTTTGAAAGTGACACGTTCCCGCATACCCTCCATCGCGATTATTCGCACTTGTGTGTGTTGCTTGAAAGAGGCGACGACTTCATCAACAATTTCTTCGGGGGCAGAAGCCCCAGCCGTTAATCCTATTTTGTCGTATGCGGAAATCATTTGCCAATCTATATCCCCCGCATCAGCGATTAAATGGGCGGGGCAATCGCTATCCAATGCCACCTCCACCAATCTTTGCGAATTAGAAGAGTTCTGCGCCCCTATCACCAATATCATATCCGCCACTTCTGCCAATGCCCGCACAGCAGTTTGCCTGTTGGTGGTGGCGTAACAAATATCCTCCTTATGGGGGGCGGCGATAGCGGGGAAACGTCTTTGCAAAACCGCAATAATCGCTGTTGTGTCATCAACAGATAAAGTCGTCTGCGTGATATAAGCAAGCGGCATATCAGGGGCGGTGATGGCTTCGGCATCGGCAAGGGTTTCTATCAAACTCATCGCATTTGGTGGCACTTGCCCCATTGTGCCAATCACTTCGGGGTGTCCCGCATGCCCGATAAGGAATATGTGTCGCCCTGCCTCAAAGTGTCGCGCTGCCTCTATATGCACTTTAGATACAAGCGGGCAAGTCGCATCTAGCCAATGCAAGCCCCGCGCCTTCGCCTCTTGCGGCACAGATTGCGCCACTCCATGTGCCGAAAATATCACACGCGATCCCTCTGGAATAGGCTCTAACTCATCAACGAATATCGCGCCTAACCCTTGCAACCGCTCCACCACACGGCGATTATGGACAATCTCATGGCGGATATAAACAGGCGCACCATATTGCACCAGTGCCCGCTCTACTATTTGCACGGCTCTATCAACACCTGCACAGAACCCTCTTGGGGTCGCTAGAATTAAATCTATGGTTTTGGACATATTTTCTCCTAAAGGCTTGCCGATGCTCGCCGCTTTAGATAAGGTCGCCCTACATTAAAGGAAAAATCAAAATTAAGGAAAAAAAATGTATCGGATAGGATTTATTTTACTAGCATTCGTGGTGGTCGGTTGCACCCCTCCCGCCAGACCCCCCCTGTGCCCCTATAGTGCCGTGATGGCGACACTAGAACGCGCACCACTAGAGGGTAATAATCTATATTTAACAGGGCTATCCGAAACCTGCACACGCGGCGACGAAACAGAAGAATGGCGCGTGTCAATCACCCTGACGGGCAGAGCCGATTCTTTTTATGCGGGCACTTATCCCATATTCGTCGCCTTGATGGATAAAGCAGGGCAAATAAGAGGCTACTCCAAACGCGATATTGAAATCAATGGCACAGAGTTCAAAGTAGCACTGCCGCCATTCGTTCAGTATCGGGCAGATGATGCGGAGCCTCGCACCTTCCGCAATTCCAATATATTCGTAGGCTGGGCGCTAGATGATTCGCAATTAAGTGCGAATCGGGATGTCTGGCGTAAAGAAATTTTCCCCCAAAAATAATATCCACAGGAACAAAACGCAACAGTCAGCATTTCGCTTTGTGAATCCCCCGAATCAGCACAATTAGAAAGTGTCACTCGTATTTGGGGGGCGGCAATGGAAGAGCAAGGGAGCGCTGATGGCACAACATGCATACGATATACAACCGCAAACTTCGGCGCCGCCTCTTGCGCACACGCCATTGCATGGGCGACACATTGCCTTAGGGGCGCGTATGGTTGCCTTTGCGGGCTATGATATGCCTGTGCAATATCCAAGTGGGGTTCTTGCGGAGCATAAACACACACGCACACAAGCGGGATTATTTGATGTCTCGCATATGGGGCAGATAGAGCTAACGCCTTTTGACACACAAGCAAATGCGGCAGATATTTTTGAGGAACTTGTAGCAGGGGGCATTGCCAATCTTGAAGAAGGGCAGATGCGTTACACGCAATTTATGAATGCACAAGGCGGGATATTAGATGACTTAATGGTCACCCGCTTTGGCAAGCAATTATGGCTGGTGGTTAATGCGGCTTGTAAGCAGGCGGACGAAACACATATTCGGGCTACTTTGGGGGGCAAGTTAAAAATCACGATGCGTCAGCGGGCATTGCTCGCCTTGCAAGGACCAGAGGCGGCGGCTGTTTTGACTCGCCTCATACCAGAGGCGGCGAAATTATCGTTTATGGCGGCGCAATGGGTGCGCTGGCAGGGGGAGTATCTGCTGGTCTCGCGTTGTGGCTATACAGGTGAAGATGGTTTTGAAATATCCATTCC
>JAAOIL010000042.1 GCA_015163825.1 Alphaproteobacteria bacterium
CCATTGGCAGCACGCGCCGCATTATCATTGGGATATGGTTCAGGGAAACCATCGCGCGGCAACCCTGCTCTGTCAAACATATCACCGAATCTATCGGGACCTTCCACCATTTGATATTGGGCGGCAAGGGCTTTAACTTCGGCTTGTGTGAATTCTGGTCCCCCCACTTGCGATAGATTGCGGAAGTAAAGATGCTTCAACCCATGACACGTCGCACAGACTTCTTTATAGACCTGATAGCCACGTCGCAAAGCATTGCGATCATAAGTGCCTAACACCCCCGAAAACTGCCGCTCCATTTTCTTTGGTGGTTTAGCATCCTCTGCCGCTTGTGTTGCCATCGGTGTAGCAAGTAAAATGGCTACAAAGATTGCTCCACCAAATAAATTTGTGAAAGGTTTTATCATCATCAAGTTCCTTTGCCGACCGCTTCAGAAATGCTGACGGGAGGAGTGTTGGCTTTTTCATATTTGCTCAATAATGGCAACACGATTAAGAAATGGGCAAAATAGTAGAATGTGCCAATCCGTGCCAGAGTGATATAAGCCCCTTCGGCTGGTTTTGCCCCAAGATAGCCCAAGAACAGGCAGTCAATGACGAACAACCAGAAGAATTGTTTGAATAGCGGACGATACCGCCCCGATATTGTTTTTGCTGTATCCAGCCATGGCAATAGGAATAGGACAAAGATTGACCCGAACATAAGCACCACCCCCCCCAGTTTATCGGGCACGGCACGAAGGATTGCATAGAAGGGTAGCAAATACCATTCGGGCACGATATGGGTGGGTGTGACGAGTTTATTGGCGGGAATATAATTATCCGCATGACCCAATATATTTGGGGCGAAGAATACAAAACCCGCATATAGGATAAGGAATAGCACTAAGGCGAAGCCATCTTTCATTGTGTAATAGGGATGGAATGGCAGGGTGTCTTGCCCCGATTTCACGCCGACCCCTTCGGGATTATTATTACCCGGCACATGCAATGCCCAAACATGCAAGCCGACCACCCCGACAATAACGAATGGCAATAGATAATGTAGCGAGAAGAATCTGTTAAGGGTTGGATTATCTACGGAATAGCCGCCCCATAGCCATGTTGCTATACTTTCGCCGACCAGAGGGATAGCCCCGAATAGATTTGTGATAACGGTTGCCCCCCATAGGCTCATCTGCCCCCATGGCAGAACATAGCCCATAAAGCCTGTCGCCATCATCAATAGATATATGAGAACACCTAATATCCACAAAACTTCGCGTGGCTCTTTATAGGAGCCATAATAAAGTCCCCGAAAAATATGAACATAGACGGCAAGAAAAAACATAGACGCCCCATTAGAATGCAAATACCGCATAAGCCAACCATAATTGACATCGCGCATAATGTGCTCTACCGAGCCGAATGCCAAATCCACATGGGCTGTATAGTGCATAGACAGCACTATCCCTGTTACGATTTGCGCTATGAGGAAAAACGATAGCACCGCCCCGAATGTCCACCAATAATTGAGATTGCGCGGTGTTGGGTAATCAATAAAACTATCATGGGCGAGGCGATAAATGGGCAATCGTGCATCCATCCATTTTGCGAAACGAGATTCGGGTTTGTAGGTGCTGCTGCCGCTCATGATTTTTAACCTATTTTTACCCGTGTATCTGTCAAGAATGAATAGGCGGGGATTTCCAGATTAGTGGGGGCAGGACCACGCCGAATACGCCCCGATGTATCGTAATGCGACCCATGACACGGGCAGAACCAGCCTTTGAAATCACCCGCTTGCCCCAATGGCACACACCCTAAATGGGTGCAGACACCAACCATAATCAGCCACTCATCTTTTTTGACTCTCTCTTTATCGGTTTGTGGGTCGGGTAAATCGGCAGACACAACCGCTTGTGCCTCTGCAATTTCTTGTTTTGTGCGGTGGCGAATAAATACAGGTTTGCCGCGCCATGTCACCGTCACGCTCTGCCCCGCTTCTATGGTGGAAATATCAACCTCTATAGATGCCAACGCCTTAACCGAAGCGGCAGGATTCATCTGATCTATCAAAGGTATCGCAACACCCCCCGCCCCAACAGCGGCAACCGCACCCGTCGCCAGATATAAAAAATCGCGCCGTGTCGTCTGGCTATCATCAGACATCGTTTGGGGTGATGTTTGTGGTAGTGTGTCGTCCATTATTTCGCTCTCCTTACTTTATATATAGCATAGTCTATATAGCATGTGTGCCATGATTCGCCTATCATTATAAACAATCTAGCCCTCATACGGCTGTAAAAATATGTGTCACCATGCCGCACATTCATCTTTACAAAAGG
>JAAOIL010000043.1 GCA_015163825.1 Alphaproteobacteria bacterium
GAAACGCCAAGCCCTGCTGTTTCAATGTTAACACCCGAACAACGCGGTAGTGTGCTGAATTTGAATGAGCATACTTGTAAATGGCCAATCGGTGACCCCGGCACACATGATTTCCATTTTTGTGGGGTGCGTGCCAAAACTGGTAGCCCCTATTGCGAAACCCATGTCGCCATCGCCTATCAACCACAAACACGTCGCCAAAATACAGGCAAGCATAAAGCCGCCCAAAAATAAATGCCAATATAAGGAGAGGGTAAAATATGCCTTATTACAAAAATAAAACATGCATCATCACGGGGGCGGCTTCGGGGATTGGTCGGGCTTGCGCCTTGCGCCTTGCCGAGGAAGGTGCCTATGTTGTGCTCTGTGATATTCGCAATGATATGCTAACAACCGCCCTTGAAGACATAAAGCAAAGTGGCGGCAAAGGTGAAACCCATATTGTAGATGTTGCCGATCGCGATGCGGTATTCGCCCTCGCCGATGATATTGAAGCCCGACTGGGGGGCGCGGATTTGATTTTGAATAATGCCGGCGTTGCCCAAGTGACAGCAGTGGCAGATCTATCGCTTGATGATTTTGAATGGATGATGAATATCAATTTTTGGGGTGTCGTGCATGGCACACAAGCCTTTTTGCCACAAATGCAAAGACGCCAAAGCGGTTATATCGCCAATGTGTCTTCTATATTTGGGCTGTTCTCTGTGCCACGCCAAGCCGCCTATAATGCTTCTAAATTCGCGGTGCTCGGCTTTACCGATGCCCTGCGCCACGAAATGGCACTGGCACAAAAAGAAACAGGCGCCAATATCGGGGTGAGTTGTATTCATCCGGGCGGTATCAATACTAATATCGTGCGCCATGCCCGCTGGGCGCAAAGTCCCGATGCCCAAACAGAACACGTCAAAGCCATAGACCAATTCTCGCAATTTACAATGACACAACCCGATAAAGCCGCAAAAATTATCTTGAAGGGTATAGCCAAGCGCAAAGCCCGCATTTTAATCGGTCCTGATGCGGTCTATGTAGATATTGTGCGCCGCCTGTTTCCGTCTCGTTATTTGCGGTTGATGCCGTTTTTGACGAACAATGATTAAATTTTTTAAAACTTTTCAATAAGGCTTGACTTTTTTAGGGGAAATTCTATATGTTGCTAATGATAATCATTCGCAACTGAAGGAATACGAATAATGCCCCGAAAGAAACCAACAACAATACAAATCGCCATCATCATCAATGTTGTAGTGCTGATAGGCTTAATTATAAGTGGCTTATGGCAGCAAGCCGCTAATAAGGAAGACGTGGGTGTAGAGGCAGTAGAAGAGAAAGTTGTAAATATCTATTCCTATCGCCAGCCCGATCTTATCAATCCGTTATTGAAAAAATTTACTGCCGAGACTGGTATTAAAACACAAGTGATTTTTGCCAAGAAAGGTTTGCTGGAACGCATCCGCATTGAAGGGCAAGCCGCCCCTGCCGATATTATTTTAACCAGTGATATTGGTATATTGCATGAAAGTGCCGATATTGCCCAAGTGGTGTTATCACCAGTTTTAAGGGCGCGAATCCCCGCCCCTTTGCGCGATGGCGGCAATCAATGGTTTGGATTGAGCCAACGCGCGCGGATTGCTTTTGTCTCAAAAGCACGGGTTGCGGATGAGGCTTTGACTTATTTGGAACTAGCACAGCCCCGCTTTCGGGGGCGTCTTTGTATGCGCTCGGGGCAGCACCCTTATAATATCGCTTTATTTGCGGCGATGTTAGTGCATTTGGGCGAGGTTGATTTTCGCGCATGGTTGGCGGGGATAAAAAGCAATCTGGCACAAAGCCCCTCTGGTAATGATCGCGCCCAAGTGCGTAATGTCTATGGGGGGGTGTGTGATATTGCTATCGGCAATACATATTATATGGGTAAAATGCTAACCAATACAAAACAGCCGCAACAAAAGCGTTGGGCAGATTCGGTGCGCCTGATTTTTCCTGCTATGCCTGCCAGCACCGCAAGGGAGAAAAAGGGGAAAGGCGGCACACATATTAATATATCCGGCATGGCAATGGCAAAATATGCCCCGCACCCAAAAGCGGCATTGGCATTGATGGAATATCTGGTGGGGAATGAGGCACAACAACTTTATGCGCAAGGCAATTTTGAATATCCTATCGTGGCAGGGCTTGCCCCCGCCCCGCTTGTGGCAAGTTGGGGCGAGATGATCCCTGATACATTGGCGATGGCTGATATTGCGGGGTCGCGAAAGACTGCCAGTCGTATCGTGGATGAAATCAACTTTAATGAGTAGATAAAATTATGGGGCTGATGAAATATCATCAACCCCATAAAACTATAGGTTAATCTGTTCTATTATTAGAAGCTATATGTATAGCCAAAGACAACTCTTACATCTTCGTCTGCTTTATTGTTATAGAATTGCTTGTCGCTATTATTATAATAGCTGGCGCCAACAGGTTGACCGGGTTGGCGGTCTCTGTCGGCGGCTCTTATCTGGTCGTCTGTAGTGATGTTGCCACTAAAGCCTGTTGTTGCCAACACACCAAGATGGAAACCCAATTTTGTGACGGTGGCAGAAAAGTCTTGGTTTAAGTCTGCATCGCCGACAATATCTTCAATACCATAATGGAGTTCTAGACCCCAGCCGTCTGGCAATGGCATTTCATAATCAGCAGAGTAATAAACTCTATCACCAAAATCTGCATTGGCATCGCTATCAGCCAATACAATGCCTGTTAGAGAAAGATTTTCATAACCAACGGTTAGGAAAATATGGCTTTCATCTAGCTCTTGGCTGGGTTTTGCATTGGGAAATGTGTAAGCGATATAACCAATATCATAACGCACGGTATGGAGCGCTAGATTGTCAAATTCTGCGCCATAACCGATGGTGAAATCTAATTCATAATCTGTATTTTTGCCTGTCAAAACAGGATTGCCACGCAAGGAATTACCATCCGCATCTTGACAACCGCTAAGGGTGATAAGTCCATTTTCTGCACCCGCATCACATGTCTCGCCTTGACTGCCCGCTTGGGCGCGTGTCTGGATTTCAGGAATATCAACATTGCCCGCCCAAACTTTACCATAAAAGCGACCCTTGCCAATATCATAAGAACCGCCAACCTCTACAGAGAAAGCAAGTTTATCATCTGTTTGGGTTCTGCCGCGAAAGACATAATTAGTGGATAAATCAACGCTACCAAAATAATCCCAAGGGGAGGTGCGCATATCATCCATCATCTTGTCGTCCACCATTGAATCAGCAGGTGCGGACTGATTAAAAACTTGGCGTAAAAAAGGTAGTGTTGCCGATGGCTGAGTGACAGCATAGCCCGGTGCCCCGCCTGCTTGCGCGACACTTGCCATACTTATAAGCATTGCGCCAAGTGAGAGACTTGCCACCGCACCTTTAATGTTATTTGCTTTAACCATTTTAGAATTCCTCCTGCTTCGTTGATTTATATTGCCTCTTTATAGCGGAAACTTTTAACTCTGCAAAGCCTATTTTGGCTTATCGGGGCAGAAATAGGTTAATTTTCTCCATTTTTTTACTCTAATGGGGGATAATATAGACAAGAAGGACGGCAGATAAGAGAGTCGGGCGGAATTTTGTAGTAATTTAGTGATAATTTGCCGCCAATTTGACTCTAATTTGACAAAGCATAATCAACGTGGGAAAGTTTGCCCTCACTAACAATTACTGACAATTATAAAAAGGAGGCTATTATGAGCGAAGAATTATTTGTGTCATCAGAGAATGGCGTGATGGTTTTTGAAATGAACCGCCCTGAAGCAAGAAATGCAATGAATAAATCTATGGCGGAGGCGATATCGGTAGCACTTGATAAATTTGAAGCCGACGACGAAGCCAGAGTCGCCGTGCTAACAGGGGCGGGTGGCACTTTTTGCTCTGGTATGGATCTGAAAGGATTTTTGCGCGGCGAAACACCCTTTGTGAAAGATCGGGGCTTTGGTGCCTTAACACAATACACGCCGACAAAACCAATCATTGCTGCCGTCGAAGGCTATGCGCTGGCAGGGGGGTTTGAACTCATGATCTCTTGCGATTTAGTGGTCGCCGCCGAAGACGCCCAATTCGGTATCCCCGAAGTGAAACGCTCTTTAGTTGCCGCCGCAGGTGGCGTGATTAAACTGCCTGAACAAATATCACCACGCCTTGCGATGGAACTCGCTTTGACGGGCGATTTTATATCAGCGGCGCGTGCCTATGAAATAGGGCTTATCAATGAAGTCGTCCCCAGCGGTCAAGCCGTCGCCGGCGCTAAAAAACTGGCGGGGCGGATTGCGGGTAATGGTCCGCTCGCCGTGGCAGCAAGTAAAAAAATCTTGCGCGAATCCTCTGCTTGGGAAAAAGATAAAATATGGGGCTTGCAAGATGACATAACAAAATCCGTATTTTCTAGCCAAGATGCCATAGAAGGCGCAACGGCTTTTGCCGAAAAACGCTCTCCTGTTTGGAAGGGAAAGTAGTTTTCCCTTCCAAAGGGGGAAGCCAACTCCCCCCTTATGTGCTTTTGTAGTCAAAAAGCACACCCCCCACGAGCAAGCACATATTTACAGCGCAAGGCGCAGTAAAATATGCTTGCCCCCAAGACGAGAGGTGTTGCTTAAAAATAATGCTTGCCGCTGATTCACACGCTTGCGCGTGTTGCGGCGGCACAAGGGCATAATTTATTTAGTCCAGAAAAGTAAATTTTTAGTCAGGGGGCTTAACCATATTTTTCCGCGCCGTGCGCGGGACAAATATGGTTGGGGGAATTTGCGCGGAGGCGCAAATGGGGGGTCGCCCCCTCTAATTAAAGAGCCAACTCCCCTTTCAAGAATAAGCAGCGATCGTCGTGCGGTGTAGCATACGGGCATGCCCTTCATAGCCGCCAGTTGCGCGATGTAAAACTGAACGATTATCCCACATAACCAACATATCTTTCTGCCATTTATGGCGATAGCAAAATTCCTCTCGCCCTTGCCATTCTTGTAGTTCGCCCAATAATGCCCACGCCTCTGTCTGTGGCATATTTTCTATGCCAATAATATAACCTATCGTGCCAAATATACCCAATGCGCCTGTCTCTGGGTGGGCGCGGATGAGGGCGTGCACCCCCTGTTCGCGGGCTTGCGTTGATGGGCGGATGTCCATAGACCTATCCGTCTTCTGGTCATCATCGCCATAACTGCCCTCTGGGGCATAAGCATAAATGGCAGAATGTATCGCTTGTTTGCCCTCAATGCGGGTGCGTAAGTCTTCGGGCATCGCCGCCAATGCCTTATGTTGGTCGGCAAACATCGTATCACCACCAACAGGCGGTATATCAATGCCAAATAAACAAGTGCCAGCCGGGGGATGTGTTTGGAAACTCCAATCCGTGTGCCATGTCTCAGCAAATAAAGGCGCCGTCTCATCCGCCGCCCGACACACCGCAATAACATGCTCGCGACCCGCTATCGGGGCGATAAAGGGATCATCACCAAACCCCCCAAAGGCAATCGTGAAAGCCTCTAAATTATCATCGCTCATAGGCTGGTCGGGAAACGCCAAAACATGGTGCTCTAACCATGCCGCCCTTATCTCTGCCACCTGCGCTGGCACCAAAGGCTTGGTTAAATCTACGCCGCGCACAAAAGCACCGCAAGCCTGCCCCGATAATGTAATGTCTAATGTCATTATCACCCCTCTCTATGCTCTCTTTATATAGAGGCGACTATAGCCACACTTTATAGAGGGGGGCAATACTTGATTTTTTATCATAAGGCGGCTAGTGCTGACCTATGGCACAGCAAAATATATTGATTATAAAACTGGGATCCTTCGGCGATATCGTGATGGCAGAAGGCGTGATGCGCGGATTGCGGGCTGCCCACGCCCGCGACCATATAACCCTTTTGACCGAGCCTTTTTATGCGCGGTTTCTTAAAGACGCTCCCCATTTTGACGCCATCATTACCGATGATAGACCACCGCGCTGGCAATTGCATAGGCTCTATCAAACACGGCGCAACCTGAAAGCACATCGCTTTGATCTGGTTTATGATTTGCAAAATAGCCGACGCTCGCACCTCTATCATCGCTGGTTGGCACCCGCTAAAATATCTAGCTGTTTTAGCGATAGCACTTTTTATTTTGACCGCAACGCCGCCTTGCGTGAAAATCCGCATCGGGCTGTGCATGATTTATTAGCCGCACAAATACGCAAAGCCGATGTGGAGATTGTGCCAGAAATAGGGGAGGATGTTGGGGGGGATATTGCGCCTGATTTGAGATGGGCGGCAGCAGACGCGGCAGACATTATACCCCTTTTGGAAGAAGCGGGAATTGAGCCAGAAAATAAGGGTGGTTTTGTTTTGCTGGTGGTGGGCTCCTCGCAACACAATAAAGAAAGACGCTGGCCATATTATCCCGAATTGATAGAAGCCCTCGCCGCGCAAAACATTGCCTGTGCCACAGCCCCCGGCCCCGATGAGATGGAACACTGCCACGCCCTCGCCGCCCCGATGATATTAGATAAGGGGGCGCCGCTGACATTTTCACAACTCATCGCGCTCGCCCCGCATTGTCGCTATGTGGTCGGCAATGACACAGGCCCCACGCATTTAATGGCGGGAGCGGGCACAAAAGGACTGGCACTTTTTAAAAATTCCTCCGCCGCCATCTGTGCCGCCCACGCCGCCCGCACCGGCATAGACAAAACATACGATGTCATTACCTGCGATGATTTCAAAAAAGTGCGAGTGGGCGAAGTGATGGATTATGTGAAGGCGGGGTGGGGGCGGAATAAGGGGGCGGGGAAATAGAGAGGGATAAGGGGGCGGCTTATTCAAATTCTGTATAAGATTTTTCCTCAATAATCGCCGCGCCTGTGAGGAGATTTATTTCTTTCTTTAAGGCGGCACGTTTATCATTCGTTTTATAAACCGCCCGTGCCAAACCTATAAAAGTATCGCCGAAATCTTGCGCCGCTTCGTGGGCGCGGATATCATCCTCTATCTGCCACAACTCTTCGTTCACAGATTTTAATGCCGCCGCTAATTGGGTGAGTGTGTTTGAAGGCGGCAGTGTTTTATCACGCACCCCCTCTAGCATTGCCAGTTCATGGCGGACATTAACGAGTTTATCAGCGTCGCTTATGCGCGCCGCTTTTATTTCTAAAATGGTGATCTTATCTATCAACTCACCACTGCCTACTTCTATATATGTGCCTTGTGTTTCCATTTTTTTATTATATATGATTCGGGTCTATATTAAAATAATAACACTTTACGAAAGAGACAGAGGCTATATGAA